>NZ_LADU01000064.1 GCF_000961795.1 Hyphomonas sp. BRH_c22 | reverse complement strand
GGCGATGGCAAATGGGTGCAGACGGCGGGCGGCTGGAGCGACGCGCAGGACCAGCTGGCGCATGTGCGGCGCGGCGGCGAGGCCGATGCGCGCTCGGAGAAAGCGAAGGCGGTCGAGGCGCCGAAGGCGAGGCCGCAGAAGAAGCTGTCGTTCAAGGACGAGCACCGCCAGAAGGAGATCGACGCGCTGATCCCTGCGCTGCATGCGGAGATTGCGAAGCTGGAAAAGGAGCTCGCCGACCCTGCCCTCTATGCCCGCGACCCGAAGGCGTTCAACGCCAAGTCCGAGCGTATCGGCGCGGCGCGCGCGGAAGCCGAGGCGGCCGAGATGGAATGGCTGGACATCGAGGAGCGGCGCGAGGCGCTGGCGACCTGAACGTAAAAGCTTCGTTAACCGGCGCGGCCTAGATTCCGGCGCTGGATATATGGGAGTTCAGCCGATGCGCCTTTCATGGATGCTTGCGATTGCCGCCTACCTGGTGGCGCCTGCCTTTGCCGATGCGCCAATGTCGCTGAAGGCCGATGCCATGGCGGCGCCGGAGACTGTGGGCGCGGAACCTGGCCTCTACCGCTTTGGCGCGACTTACAGCGTGATACCGTCAGAGGACGCATCAAGCTGCCAGGCGGCTTGCGCGGACGATGCCAAATGCGTCGCGTGGAGCCATGTTGCGACGACCGGCGAGCATGATGCTTGGTGCGAATTGAAGCGCGGCGGCGGCCGCATCGAGCACAATCCGCTGGCGACATCCGGCATCTCGCCGCGCCATGAGGCGATCTTCGCGCCTGTCCAGCAAGCGCCTTCCGACGAATTGCTCGGTGACGCGGACCATATCAAGGCGATTACGGTCGAGATCGAAAAGGTTGATGTCGACGGGCCCACGGACCTGACGCCAACCGACGATTAGAGCGCACGCTCCTTGGTCGAGGTGAACCGGATCGCCGGGTTCTTTTCCTGCGCGTAGCCGACATCCCAGGCATTCTTTGCCAGATAGACCGGCGCGCCATCAAGGTCCGTGCCGGAGGCCGACTTGTTCCGCTCAAGGAATTCTTCCAACTTGGCCGGATCATCGCACGCCATCCAGCGGGCGACATTGTAGGGCGCCGGTTCGAACACGACTTCAAGATTGTATTCGGCCGCCACGCGCTCGATCATCACTTCGAACTGGAGCTGGCCGACGGCGCCGACGATCATGTCGGAGCCGATGGCGGGCTTGAAGAGTTGCGTGACGCCTTCCTCGGCGAGGCTTTCAAGCGCCTTGCGCAGGTGTTTCGCCTTCATCGGATCCTTCACGCGGGCGCGGCGCAGGAGTTCCGGCGCGAAGTTCGGAATGCCGGCAAACTGGATGTCGCCGCTTTCCGACAGGCTGTCACCGACGCGCAGCTGGCCATGGTTGGGCACGCCGATCACGTCGCCTGCATAAGCGGTCTCTGCAATCTCGCGGTCCTGCGCGAGGAACATCAGCGGGTTGTGGATATTCAGCTGCTTGCCGCTGGCGCTCTTCAGGCGCATGCCGCGCCGGAACTCGCCTGAGCACAGGCGCAGGAAGGCGACGCGGTCGCGGTGGTTCGGGTCCATGTTCGCCTGGATCTTGAACACGAAACCGGAAACGTCATTGTCCGATGGCTGAACGTTGATTGGAACGCCCTTGCGTTCGGCTTTCTGGATACGCGGCGGCGGCGCATGATCGCGCAGCGTGTTGAGCAGTTCCGCGACGCCGAAATGGCGCAGGGCCGATCCGAACACGACAGGCGTCATGTTGCCGGCCCTGAAAGCCTCTTCATCGAATTTCGGCAGCAGGCCGGTGACCATTTCCACGCCTTCGACCAGGTCGGCATGAACATAATCATCAAGCTTGCCGATCAGGGCTTCGTCACTGCCCGGGATGCGGGTCGCCGGGCCGATATGCGGGGGCTCGCCGGGGCGGCGGTCGAACTGCAGGAACTCACCGGTCGTGAGATCCTTCATGCCGGCAAACCGCTGGCCGGAAGCCGCCGGCCAGTAGAGCGGCGCCGTGTCGAGCTGCAGCTTATCCTGCACTTCATCAAGCAGGGCGATGGGCTCCAGCGCCTCGCGGTCCATCTTGTTGATGAAGGTGACAATCGGAATGTCGCGCATGCGGCAGACTTCGAACAGTTTCAAGGTCTGCGGCTCGATACCCTTGGCGGCATCGAGCACCATGACGGCGCAATCGGCCGCCGTGAGCGTGCGGTAGGTGTCCTCGGAGAAGTCTTCGTGGCCCGGCGTGTCGAGCAGGTTGAAGACAAGGCCGCAATATTCGAACGTCATCACCGAGGCGGAGACCGAGATGCCGCGGTCGCGTTCGATCTTCATCCAGTCAGACCGGGTGCGGCGCTGCTGGCCCCGCGCGGCAACTTCGCCAGCCGCGCGGATGGCGCCGCCTGCGAGGAGGATGTTCTCGGTGAGGGTCGTCTTGCCCGCATCCGGGTGCGAGATGATGGCGAAGGTGCGCCGGCGGGCGGCTTCCTGGACGTGGGACATTGGGGTTCCGGACAATTCTGGTTTCAGCCGCCAGCCCCTAGCCGATTTGGCGGCAGGATTGAAGGGCTTGTTGGCGGCTTCGCTTTGGACACACTTCCGGGTATGGTGGCCGGGGAACGCAAATCCATGATGAAGGGGACTTTTGTCATGCCCGATCGACATATTTTGCTGGCCAGCTGCGCCGCGCTCACCCTGCTTGTGGCGGCCTGTGGTCCGCGAGAAGCGCCGATCCCGGAAGTGCCCGAAACCATAACACCGGCAGCAGATGCCGCCGAGGCGGCTGGCGGCGTGACAGGGGCAGTCACAACCGTCCTTGACGCAGGCGACGGGGCAGAAGTCGTGGAGGCCACCCTTGAGGCGCCTGCCAATCCGGCAGATGCCGTGATCGAAACCCCGAAGGGCCCGATGACGGTCATGGTGGTGATGGATTCGTCCGGCTCGATGTGGGGCCAGATCGATGGCCGCTCGAAACGCGATATCGCGCGCGAGGCCGTGCGGGCCATGGTGGAGAGCAATCCGGAGCTCGGCTCGGCCGGGTTGATCGCCTATGGCCACCGGCGCAAGGGCGACTGCAAGGATATCGAACTGATGCGCAGCCCGGGCGCGAACGTGCCGCTGGCCGATGCAGTCGACGCGCTGGTGCCGGTGGGCAAGACACCGCTGACCGCAGCGGTCGAAACCGCCGCCAATGCGCTCAGGATCGAGGAAACCCGCGCCACGGTCATCCTCGTCACGGACGGTATCGAGACGTGCGATGCGGACCCGTGCGCGGCGGGCGTCTCGCTCGAACAGCGCGGCATTGAATTCACGGCCCATGTCATCGGCTTTGGCCTCAGCGCAGATGAAGGCCGCCAGGTCGCCTGCCTCGCCGAGGAAACCGGCGGACGCTATATCGAGGCATCGAATGCGGGCGAATTGTCCGAGGCGCTGGAATCGGTTGCGGAGGCTGTCGAGTCCGGCCCGCCTGAAGCCGCGACCGCAACGGCATCCATAGACGGGCCGGAATCCGTCGAGATCGGCGCCAGTTTCAACGTCAGCTGGGAAGGGCCGGACGCGCAAGGCGATTATGTCGATATTGTCCCAAAGGGCCACGAACGTACCAGCGGCGAGCTGTCCTATGGCTATGCCCGCGAGGGCAGCCCGGCGACGCTGCGCGCACCCGGCGAGCCGGGCGACTATGAGCTTCGCTATGTCTGGACGGCGCCGCAGGGCCGTACCGTGCTCGTGACGCGCCCGATCGAGGTCACTGAAGCCGATGTGGCGCTGATCGCTGCACCGTCCATCGGCATTGGCGAGCCGCTGACCGTCGACTGGCGCGGCCCCGACAATCCCGGTGACTATGTCGACATCGTGCCGCGCGGACACACGCGAACGGATGGTGAGAAAGCCTATGCCTACACGAAGGGCAATCCCGACACGCTGACCGTGCGTGTGCCCGGCACGCCCGGACCATATGACCTGCGCTATGTGGCGCAGGCAGCGGATGGCCGTACGGTCTTGAAGGTCCTGCCGGTCGACGTGACGGAAACAAGTGTCGACCTGGCGTTCAATCCGGCTGTTTCGCTCGGCGGTGTGCTGGAGGTCGACTGGTCGGGACCGGGCACCGAGGGCGACTATATCGACATCGTGCCGCGCGGATACACACCGAGGAGCGGCGAGAAATCCTATGCCTACACGTCCGGCGGCAATCCGCTGGAACTGAAACTGCCGGGCGAGCCGGGCAAGTATGACGTGCGCTATGTCCTTCAGTCGGCTGATGGCCGCACGGTGCTGAAGACCGTGCCCCTGACGCTGAACGATATCGACTTCGAGGTTAAGCCCTCAACGGCCAGCGGCGTGTCGGGCGAAACGATCAGCGTGGCCTGGACCGGCCCGGCCAGTGACGGCGACTATGTCGATATCGTGCCGCGCGGATACGCGCAGACTAGCGGCGAGAAGTCATACACGTACGTCAAGGCCGACAATCCGCTGACGATCAGGCTGCCGGGTGCGCCGGGCGACTATGACCTTCGCTATGTTTTCGTGTCTTCCACCGGGCGGTCGGTGAAAGCCGTCAGGCCGGTCAGGGTGACACCGGCTGACGTGACGCTGGACGTGCCTGCCAGTGTTGCGGCCGGGGCGAGTTTCCAAGTCGGCTGGACCGGGCCGGGCTATGCCAATGACTATGTCGACCTTGTCCCCGACGGGCATACACGAACCAGCGGTGAACTGTCCTATGCCTACACCAAGAAGGGCGAAACGCTGACGCTGAAGGCACCGGACGATGCCGGGGCGTTCATGGTGCGCTACATTCTTCAGGGGCCTGACGGACGCCAGGTGGTGACCAGCCAGCCGGTCAGGGTGGACTGAACTGGATCAGGCGGCGAGCGGCCAGATCTCTTCGATATTGGGCAGTGTGCCTTCCTGGTCGGCGCGCTGCTTCAGCGTGCGCAGGATAGCTTCCGGCAGGATGGTCAGGCGCGGCTCGCTGACGTTGCCGTCCTGCGCGGGGAACAGGGCGGCGTTCGCTCCCGTCTTGGCGATGATCAGTGAACCGAGGTCCTGGATCAGCACGGTGTCGATCGGGATGCCTTCGCGGACATGGTCGGCCACGACCCGCGTCACGAAATCGAGCGCGTCGCGTGCCCGCATGCCGTAGGGATCTCCGCAGCCGAGGCTCTTCCAGCGTTTCGAGAGGTGGATCTCCGGGATGTCTATCTCGGCGATCTTGTCGTTGAGAAGGAATAACATGGTCTGCCCGCCCCCAGCAGTGGATACGTCCGGAAGCTGCCTTGGTCGGGTTAACAGGCGGTTTACCTGAAAACCCGCAATGGCAAATCGCAGTGCGATGCCCTATTCGCTCTCGATGTCTTCGGTGAGGAAGTGGCGGCCCTGCCGGTCCTCGATCTCGACGACCCACAGGTCGCTGTCGCGCTGGCGTGCGCGCTGGATATAGGCATCGACACTTGCCTCATCCGGCCCCACGCCCTGAACCGAAAGGTCACGGAACACGCGTTCGCCGTCGAGATTGGTCGAGGGCGAGTAGGCCGCTGCCGTGCCGTCGAGACGGGCGACCTTGATCAAAGTATCGCCGCGGTCTGCGTCGCCCTTCTGGACAATGAATGCAGACGCGCCTGCGACCTCGCAGCGGCGGATGAGGGCTTCAACCCAAAGTCTGGAAGGCAGGCGGACCATGGCCGGGACCTTTGCGCTTTTTCCGGCGGGCGGCAAGCGGCGCCAGCCTATTGGGCCGCGTCTTCCAGCGGTTCGATACCGGTCATGTCGGCAAGCGGAAGCGTTACTTCGGCGCGCGTGCCCTTGCCGGGCCGTGACATCAGGGTCAGCTGGCCGCCATGCAGTTCGGCGAAGCTGCGCACCACGGCGAGGCCGAGGCCGGTGCCTGCCCGGCCGCGCGAATTGCCGCCTTGCGAGAACGGCTCGGTCACCTTCTTGAGATCGTCTTCCGACATGCCGGCGCCCCGGTCGATGACGCTGAGCACGGCCGCGCCGCCGGCCTCGAACGCATCGAGCGTGACCGTCCCGCCCTTGTCGGAATACTTGATCGCGTTGGATACGAGGTTCTGCCAGATCTGGCGCACGGCGCGCGCATCGGCCTCGGCCCAGACTTCATTGTCCGACTTGATTTTCAGCTTCACGCCTGCCCGTTCTGCCTGGTTGTCGAGCTGGCGCACGATGGACTGGGCCGAAGCGATAAGGTCGACCGGTTCCGGCTCGAGGCGCTGGCGGTCGGCATTGGCCTTGGCGAGGTCGAGGATATCATCGACCAGAAGCAGAAGGTCCTGGCCGCTTTCATGAATGATGCCGGGATAGTCGGCATAGGCTTCCGGCAGGGGGCCGCGTATCTGGGCGCGCATCATGTCGGCATAGCCGAGAATGGCGTTGAGCGGGGTCTTCAGGTCATGGCCGAGCGAGGCGAAGAAGGCCGTGCGGTCCTGCAGCTGGCTGGCGGCCGCTTCGAGCGCCACGGTGGCCTCTTCGGCCTGCCGCTGGGAAGCGCTGATATCCTGCACCAGGAGGCGCGTGCCAGCCGGGCCGGCTTCGGCGGCAAAGGCGGCCAGCCGGCCATCGGCAAGCCTGATTTCGCCGCGCGCATGGCCGCTCTCCGGGCAAAGGCCGGATACGTCGGCGTCCGGCTCGAACAGGTGTGCCAGCGCGGCGCCCTGCCTGGCCGAGACGAGCCCCAGCGTATCGCCCGACAGGCTGCGCACGCGGCCTTCAGGGGTCACATCCAGCAGGAGTATGCCTGACGATGCGGGCAGGACCGGCATGGACGCCGCTGCAGGCGGAGCCTCTGCAACGGCTGCGTCATCGGCACCGGCGCGGCCACGACCAGCATACCGGTCGCGCACAAGCACCCAGACAAGCAGGCCCGCCAGGACAAGCCCGGCAAAGGCGATGGCCACGGTCAGCGCCTGGTAGGCGTCTGCGCCTGCGGGCAGCAAACCGAAGCGCCCCATCAGCAGGACGGCGAAATAGGCGACCACGCCGAAAATGGCGGCTTCGGCGGCCATGTCCGTATCTTCAAGGTTCAATGCGATCAGGGGCGCCAGCACGAACAGGATGGTCAGCGGCGAAGATGCCCCTCCCGTCAGGGCGACGCCCAGCACGGCCAGCAGGGTCCAGCATATAACCAGCAGCGGCGGTGCGATGGGTGAAACATCCTTGTCCGGACGAAGGAAGACAAGCCCGACAATCGCTGGCAGCGCCGAGATAACTGCGCCCCCCAGAAGCGGCAGGAACGTGATTCCCCGCAGCACAGCAATCAGCGTCGCTGCAGCGACCAGCGCCAGCCAGGTTACATTAACAAACTGTAACCGCTTCTGTGTCATGAGGGGGAACCTGTTAACATCCCATAGAGATTCCTTAGGCATTCTCGCGCCTGTACCCATCGTTTGCTGTATTTGTAATGTTATCTACAGGCAAGGCGAGGTTCCCCAAGTGGGGAAGATGGGGCAAGAGTATCGCGTGTCGCGTGAGGGAGAGTTGATACCATGAAGTCCATCAGAATGATTGGGGCAGCACTAGTCGGGTTCGGCTTGGTCGCTGGCGTAAATGCTCAAGGAAAAGACCCGATTTCCGATACGGCGGCAGTCTATGCCACCTATCAGTCTGACGTCACAGACGTAAAAGACAAACCGCTGTCTTCTGCCGGAGACATCGACCACGCGCTGAATTCTCTGGGTGGTCACAATCCCGACCAGCTGTCGAAAGGCTGGATCGCCTATTCCGCGCTTATCGCCTCGCAAAACCCCGAATATCGGGCCGCCGTGCGCGACATCGAAAGCTTTTATGGCCGCGAAGCACTTGAAACCGGCATGCGCAACGATGTGCGTTATGCCCGCACGCTGCATGGCGGCGATACGGCCGTCAGCGCTGCCCTGTCTGCCACAGAAGCCGACAGCCGTCGCCTGAGCACCGCCGCAGCCTATGTCAAGGAGCAGGCCTATTCCCTGCAGGCGTCGGGCTGGGCGAAGGCCAAGATCGGCAATTCCGGGTCCAAGGCCAGGAAACTGGATTCCAGCCAGGCATCGGGCATCCCGGCCAAGCTTGGCCTGCTGACCGCAATGAACGCTCCGGACTTCGATGCCGTGCTTGTCCAGGCGGGCAATACGGGCGCACCATCCCTGTGGGACAATGTCTCCGGTGCAGCCGGCGCCATCAAGATCCCGGCGGCTGTGACGTCCGGCCTGACCGGCAACCGCAAGCGCGTGAAATTCGGCAAGGAACCTGTTGCCGACCAGATCGCGACACTGGCTGCCTATCGCGTGCTGGGGGCCAGCACCGAGAAGAATGCAAGCCAGATCAGTTCCGCAATGGCCGAGCGTGAGACCAAGGGCTGCCTCAACATGGCAAACCTGAACCTCCAGCAGTGCGTGGCCGCCGCCAACCAGCAGTATGAAGTGCCATTCTGCATCGGCGAACACGCCCTGTCCGATGTGGGCAAGTGCATCGGCGGCGTCTATCAGTAGGCGCGCCGCACAATCCTGAAATCAAACCCCCGGTGCCGGTTGCGGCGCCGGGGGTTTTCTTTTGCCCTTCAATGCCCCATTTCAGGCGCATGAGCATCGAAACAGCGGCCGCCGAGATACGTGAAGAGTTTTCCTGGCTTGAAGACTGGGAAGCGCGCTATGCGCACATCATCGATCTGGGCAAGGCAAACCCTGCGCTGGCCGATGACGAGAAAACCCCGGAGACCATTGTCAGGGGCTGCGCCTCCCAGGTCTGGATGGTGACAGACGTTGACGATGGCCGCCTTGTCGTGCGCGCGGAATCGGATGCGATGATCGTGTCCGGCCTGATTGCGCTGCTCGTGCGCCTCTATTCCGGCGCGCCCCTGCGCGAGATCGAGACGTTCGATGCGAAGGCATTGCTCGACGAAATCGGTGTGTCAGGCGCGCTGACCGCGCAACGCTCGAACGGGCTTGCATCCATGCTTGAGCGGATCCGGCATGATGCGCGCCAGGCGCTGGCCGCCTGACCCCTGCCCCCCGTCAGGCAACCGCCGGCGCCTCGCTCAGCAGCACCACGCTCGACAGGCCGACCGCCAGCTGATCCAGCCAGTCGTCAAAGTCTGAATCGTCGCGCCTGTCCTCGATCAGGTGGCAGGCATAGGCAACGGTCGGACGATCCCGGCCAAATGCCCGCGCGACACGCGCCAGGCTCATGCCAAGCGCAACGTGCATGAGATAGATGGCGATATGGCGCGCCCGCGCCTCGGATCGGATGGCCCCGCTCAGGCGAAAGGATGGCCTCCAGTTTCAGGCCGAGCGCATAGGCGGTCAGCGCCGCAGCAAGACAGGCCCGGTCTTCGTCTTTCTGTGGATCGAATTTCGCCATCACTGTCTCCTTCTGGTCTGGCAGGCAGAAGACTACCCGGCATCAGAAGGCGTAGGATAACTTTCCTATACCATCAAGCTGGCATCAGGGATCGCAGGCGATTCAGGCCGCTGCGCGGGGAGAAGAAGTGTGGACAGAACTGGCCTGGCCATCCGTGGGGACCACCATGCGGCGGGTCGGCAGCATCTCGTCGTGACAGAGAACCATCGTCAGATGGCCATTGGAATCCATCAAGGGCAGGCGCAGCCAGGCATGCATGCCGTCTTCCTGCTCGATGACACCGCCCACAGGCCCCCGGCGTTCGAGCGCGACGGACAGGCCCAGCGAGAAGGCTTCGCCATGGGCGCCCATGACATCTGCGACACGGCGGCCGCGCGCCTCCATCCCGAAAATGTCGCGCAGGCGCGAACCGGCGATCCGGAACCGGCCATCGCCGGACTCATCGAACTGGACGATGGAAATGCTGGCCAGCATGCTGCGCAGCGCGCCGGGATCAATCGCTTCGCGCGGGACGCAGCCCGTCCGGTCGCGCAACCGCTTCCAGTAATTGATCAGCTCTTGTTGGGCAATAGTGACGCCCTGGAATAGGGTTTTGTTTGACATCGGTTGCACCCCCAGGTGATTCGATAGAATCACCTATCGCGCGAGTGGACTCCGGGATCAAGAGTCAACAACAGATATTCTTAACCTTTGTTACCGATTTATTTCGTTCTGGAAACGTAACGACAAGTATTCGTACAGCGAAACTAGGCCTTGTCACCCTTGCCGAGACCCATTTTCTTCGCAAGCATTGAGCGGTGCTTTGAATAGCCGGGCGCGACCATGGGATAGTCCGGCGGCAGGTTCCATTTTTCGCGGTATTCGTCAGGCGACATGTCGTATTTGGTACGAAGATGACGCTTTAACGACTTGAATTTCTTGCCATCTTCGAGACAGACGAGGAAATCCTCGCCCAGGGAGCGTTTCACCGATACAGCCGGCTTGGGACGGGCCGTTTCGGCATCATGGTTGCCAAGGCTGGCCAGAGAGGCGTGCACGTTGCGGATGAGTTCAGGCAGGTCAGCCGACTGAACGGTGTTGTTTCCGACATAGGCGGCAACGATTTCACTTGCGAGTTCGATGAGCACACCGTCACGCGGTACAGCAGTCATTGCTTCGGGCATTGTCTTGGCTCCCCAGCTCTCTTTCCTTCTGGGTAAATGAAGACAGGTAAGTGTAAATAGCTAAATGGCAGCAATTACACTCAGAAGTTGATCGAGCGGCCTGCTTACTGGCAAACGCCCCGCAACCGCAGCTTCAACCGACAGCAATGAAGCCCAGCAACAGCACCAGCCCCAGCAGTGCGGCGGTCCAGATGGCCATCGCGCCCGTCAAGGCGCCGCGCGCCAGTTCGCCCCGCGGACTGAACGCATCCTCGATGCGCTCGTAAGCCCGGCCCGTGATGCCGAAGAAGAACGCTGTCATGGCCGGGCCCAGCTTGCCCCAGACCGTGCCGAGCCATCCTGCCATGCCGAAGCCGATCTTGCGGTAGAGCCAGTCGGTATCGAGGATCGTGCCGGGTTTCTCCGGCGGATAGAGTCCAAAGCGCTTGAGCATGACGAAGGCGAAAATCGCCAGGACCAGCAACTGCATCTGGGTCAGGATATGGTCGAACGTGAAGGGCTGGTAGTTCATCGCCTCTTCGCGGAACGGCAGCAGGTTGTAGAGCCATTCATAGCCGAGCCCGGGAATGATGGCCGGAATGCCGACGGCGATACAGATGAAGGCGCCCATGCCCATGGCAAGGAGCATGTTGAAGGGCGCTTCCTTCACGCGGCGGCCGCTGTCATGGCCGAAGAAGGCAAAATACGGGATCTTGATGCCGGAATGTTCCAGCACGCCGGCAGAGGCGAACAGCAGCATCAGCCAGACGATGGTCAGTCCCTCATGCGACACGGCGCTCATGGTGAGCGATTTTGCCACGAAGCCCGAGAAGAGCGGGAAGGCCGAAATCGACATCGCGCCGATGATGCAGAAGAGGGCCGTCCAGGGCATCGAGCGGTAAAGGCCGCCCAGTTCGGAGGCCTTGGTGGTGCCGGTGCGGTAGAGCACGGCGCCCATGCTCATGAACAGGAGGCCCTTGTAGATGATGTGGACAAAGGCGTGGGCGGTTGCGCCATTGAGCGCCAGAGCATTGCCGACACCGGCTGTGCCGAGCCCGATGGCGCAGATCATGAAGCCGACCTGGTTGTTCAGCGAATAGGCGAGCACCTTGCGCAGATCGTTCTCGATCACCGCAAAGAAGACCGGGAACACGGTCATAACGGCGCCGATCCAGATCAGCGCGTCCTGCCCTGGGAACATGCGGATGAAAGCATAGACGGCGAGCTTTGTCGTGAAGGCCGACAGGACCACAGCGCCCACGACGCTGGCCTTGGGATAGGCGTCCTGCAGCCAGTTGTGCATGAACGGGAAAGCCGCCTTGATGCCGAGGGCGATGAAGATCAGCATGGCGCCCGGCTCGCTGAGGCTGACAAAGGCCTTCATGCTGAGGCTGCCGGTATTGTTGTAGACATAGGCCGCGCCTGCCAGCAGCAGAACGCCTGACAGGACCTGTATCCCGAGATAGCGCATCGAAGCGAAATACGAGGCGCGCGTGCCAGCCGCCAGCACCATGAAGACAGACGTGACTGCGGTGATTTCCCAGAAGATGAACAGGGTCATCAGGTCGCCGGAGAAGGTGGCGGCAATCGCCGCGCCGGCATAGGCGAGCGCCATGCCGTCCTGCACCCGGTCATCGGTATGCCAGGCATAGATGGCGTTCAGCAGGGCCGCGAGAAGGAAGGCGAGGCCGAAGACAAAGCTGAGTCCGTCAACGCGGTAGAGGACGAGATCGAGCCCCAGGACGCTGGCGGTCAGATGGTTCACATTCTGGTCGGCCAGAACAAGCAGCAAGATTCCGATCAGCGGCGCAGCGATGGTGATGCCCTGACGGACGCGCCGCATGGGCAGGAAGATCGCAACGATCCCAGCGAAAATCAGCAGCCAGCCGGGGCTCAGGGCGGTGAGGAAGGCGGGCATTACTCGTCTCCCTCATAGGTCATGTGCGCAGCGTCCGGGGCCTGGGGCATGTCGGGGTCGACATCTGCAGGCGGTCCGCCGGCATCGCCATAATAGTTCTCGCCGCGGCGCAGCAGGTTGCCGAGCGGCCAGCCCATCAGCACCACGAAGGCGAACGCGGCAAAGCCGTAAAGCCCGTAGAACCCGGTTGCGTTGGCGAAGGAGAAATAATCGTGCCGGTTGACGAAGAGGTCGATCACGATGAGCAGCGCGCTGAGCAGGCCGATGCCCCAAAAGATGATCGCGCCAATATGCCTGGCTTCCGTCCATCCGAACAGGATTTTGGCCATCGGGTGCACACCCTCATTCGACACGGTGTGGAGATCGTGCGCCTTTTCGGCCGCCCGCTTCAGGAAGCGACCCGTCTTGTCGCGCGTTTCGGGGGTGTCATTGCTCATGGCTGGCCTCCAGTCACAATCGCAGCAGCGCCGCCGCTAACGGTGGGCGCCAGGAAATCGGCGAGCGGCCCGATCAGGAAGAACAGGACGATGCAGAGCGCAGCAGTGAAGACCGGCGCCGCCACGGTCAGGGCCGGTGCGCCGCCAGGGCGTTTGAATGCGCGCGGTTCGCCCGAGCCGGGCGGCGGCATCAGCGCCAGAATGGGGATTGGCAGGAGGTAGGCAATGTTCAGCAGCGACGAGCCGATCAGCACCCATGGCACATAGCCATTGCCGCGATCAATCGCGCCCTGCAACAGCTCGTACTTTGCCCAGGCGCCAGCCATCGGCGGAATGCCGATAATCGACAGGGCGGCGATGAAGAAGGCGATGAAGACGAGCGGCATGCGGCGGCCGAGGCCGCGCATGTCGGAAATATTGGTCGCGCCCGTCGCCACATAGATCGCACCGGCGCACATGAACAGGGTCATCTTGCCGACCGCGTGGGCGGCGATCTGGAGACTGCCACCGAGGAAGCCGGCTTCATTGGCCAGCATGGCACCGGCGGTCACATAGGCCAGCTGCGCAACGGTTGAATAGGCAAGCCGCGCTTTCAGATTATCCTTGGTCATGGCGACAAGCGACGCCACGATAATGGTGAAACACGCGACCCACAGGACGAATTCGCGGCCCGGCGTCGCATTCAGCAGGTCCTCGCCGAAGATGAAGACCGACACTTTCATCACCGTGAACACGCCAGCCTTCACGACAGCCACCGCGTGCAGCAGCGCAGAGACAGGCGTCGGCGCAACCATGGCGTTCGGCAGCCAGAAGTGCACCGGCATCAGCGCCGCCTTGCCGATACCGAACACAAACAGCAGCAGCAGGCTGGTCGATACGGCGGGGCTGATCTCGACGCCCGCAAGCAGGCCGCCCTGCACGAAGTCGAGGTTCTGGTCTGCCAGAGTCCAGGTCCACATGAGGGCCGTCAGGAACAGGCCGATGGAGGTGCCCAGCAGCGTCAGCAGGTAGATGCGCGCGCCGCGCTTGGCGGCCGCATCGCCCTTGTGCGCCACCAGCGGATAGGTCGACAGGGTCAGCACTTCATAGAACACGAACAGCGTGAACAGGTTGCCAGCCATGGCGACGCCCATCGCGCCGAAGATCGCAATGGCAAAGCAGATGTAGAACCGTGTCTGGTTGCGCTCGCGATTGCCGCGCATGTAGCCGATCGAATAGAACGAATTGACGATCCACAGGCCGCTGGCGACAAGCGCGAAGAGGGCGCCAAGCGGTTCCAGCTTGAAGGTGAAGGACAGGCCGGGTGCAGCCGCGCCGAGATCCAGCACCGGCACATCGCCATTCGACACGGACACGGCCAGCGCGATCACGACTGCCAGCAGGATGACCGACCCCACGATCGTGATGCCTTCGCGGATATTCGGGAAACGCCCTGCTGCGGCAATGCCGGCGGCGATCAGCAGCGGAATGCAGAGGGCGGCAAGGATCAGCATGTCAGGGCTCATCGGAACATCTCCAGTCCGAATGCCGCTGCGGCCGCATCACGCGCCAGGCCAAGCGGAATCTCCGTCGTGATACCGAAATAGATGTTTGCGAGGGCCAGGATCCAGAGCGGAACGAGCAGGACGATAGGCGCTTCCTTGCGGGCCTTGCGCGGGTTCACCGGCGGCTGGAAGAATACGGCCTCGAGGATCCGGCCGACATAGATAACGGCCAGGAAGCTGGAGAACACGACCAGGATCACGGCCCACCACCAGCCGTTCTCAAACAAGGCATAGCCAAGCTGAAGCTTCGACTGGAAGCCTGCTGTCAGTGGCACGCCGATCAGCGACAGGCCGGCAATGGCGAAGGCCGTCATCGTCCACGGGGCGGAACGGCCAAGACCGGCAAAGTCACGAATGTTGGTGCCCTTGTAGGTCAGCACGACGCCCGCGACGGCCATGAACAGCGCGCCCTTGATCATCGCATGGTTGAGGAGGTGGAACAGGCCCGCGCTGAGGCCGGCAGCCGTGCCGATCGAAATGCCGAGGATCATGTAGCCCACCTGCGCGACCGACGAATAGGCCAGCATGCGGCGCACATCGGTCTGGAAGACAGCCTGGAAACTGCAGGCAATCATGGCCGCGATGCCGAGCGGCATCAGCAGCGCTGTGAACGCCGCGCTCTCGAACACGAATTGCGGATTGAAAACCGAGAACAGGAAACGGATCAGGGCATAGAGCGCCACCTTGGTCGCCGTCGCCGACAGGAACATCGTGACAAAGCTCGGACCGTAGGAATAGGCATTCGGCAGCCACTGGTGCAGCGGCCACATGGCCGCCTTCAGGCCGAGACCGACAACGATAAAGGCAAAGCCCGCCTGGACGGTCCGGCTGCCTGCAAGGGCCGGCAGCTTGGACGCAATATCGGCCATGTTCAGGGTGCCGGTCGCCGCATACAGGAAGCCGACACCGATGATGAAGAAGGTCGCGCCGATCGTGCCCATGACCAGGTAGTTGAAGGCCGCGTGCAGCGCGCGGCGGTCACGCGATGCCCCGAGCGCCACGAGCACATAGGTCGACAGCGAACTGATCTCGAGGAACACGAACAGGTTGAACGCGTCACCCGTGATCGCCACGCCGCACAGGCCCGCAAAACAGGCCAGGAAGGCCGAGTAGAAAAGCGACGTCTTTTCCTTCGGGATCTCTGCCACGACCGTCGGGTAGGACATGACCGATGCCAGGACACCCATCGCCGACACCAGCACCAGGATCATGGCGTTCAGCGCATCGACACGGAACTCGATCCCCAAAGGCGGCAGCCAGTTACCGATCGCATAGCTGACCACACCGGATGTTTCGGGCGTCTGCACGATGGCCAGCAGGATGAGGGAGAAGATCAGCGAGGCGGCGGTGCCGGCAATGCTGATGAACCAGGCGATCCGGCCGTTCGGCACAAGCGTCAGCACAGGGGCCAGCACCAGCGGCACCATGACCAGCAGGGGCGCAGCATGGGCAAGCGCCCAGTCCGGCGCAGAACGCAACAGAAGATCGATCATGCGCCTGCCTCGTGGAGCCACTGGTCAATTTCGGCTTCCTGCGCGAGGGCGGTCTCAAGGTCGATCTCGCGGACTTCGTCGCTCTCGATCGAGCCATAGGCCTCACGAATGCGCACGATGAGGGCCAGGCCGACCGAGAGTGTGGCGACGCCGACAACGATGGCCGTCAGCATCAGGACATGCGGAAGCACATTGGAATAGGTGTTCACCAGCTCGACCGGCGCACTGGCATTGCCGAGGGCCTGCCCGCCCGGAACCGTCACGGCATGATGCGCCTCTTCGGCGCCGTGACCCCCGCCATGGGCTGGCGCGTCGGCACCGAACAGGATCGGCGCCGTTCCGCCAGCCACCTTGCCGAGCGTCACGTAGAACAGGAATACCGAGGTCTGGAACGTTGAGAGACCGACCAGCCGCTTGATCAGGTTGCCGCTGGCAAATGTGATATAGAGCCCGATCATCATCAGCCCGATGATCGCCCAATAGTTTGCCCGTTCGAGAATGAATTCCAGCATTGTCTACCAGTCTTTGTCGCGGATTTCGGCGACGCGGCCGGCAAAGGCATAGAAGATCGTGAGCATGGCGCCCGACACGGCGAACAGGACGCCGAGTTCGATCAGAAGGATGCCGATATGCTGGCCCTTGTGTTCGCCGGGCGGCTCGTGGAAGAGCGCCTGATACTCAAGGAAATTGCCGCCCTGCAACAGTGCCCAGTAACCGACACCTGAATAGAGCAGCACGCCAATCGCTGCGAGCGCCCGCGTAAAGACAGGCGGCACAGCGCGCATGGCAGAGGGCACGCCGAAAACCAGCGCGTAGAGAATGACGCCAACGGCGAAGATGATACCCGCCTGGAAGCCGCCGCCGGGGCCGAAATCACCGTGGAACTGCGTGTAGAAGGCAAACATCACGATGACAGGAATCAGCATCTTGGAGATAACGCGCAGAATGACATGGTGATCATCGTTCATGACGCGTCCTCCTCTGGCTTGGCTTGAGCGGCCGCACCCTTGCCCCGGCCGGGAAGCTTGTCGCCACGCCGGATGGATTCCGCCAGCGACCGTTCGCCGAATCCCAGCAGCAATGCCACGGAAAGGCCCGCGAGGAACACAACTGCGGTCTCGCCCAGCGTATCGAAGCCACGGTAGCTGCCGAGGACCGAGGTCACGACATTGGGGATGCCCGTGTCAGCCCAGTTGATCTGCATGTATTGCATCCCGACGCCCGCATTGACCGGCGAATTCGGATCGCCCAGCGCCGGCAGGTCGACGGTGGCATAGATCAGCATCACCCCGGTCGCGACAACAACCAGAAGCGGGCCAAGGCGCGCGAATTTCTTGTCCGGCTTGGCCGTGCGCGACGTCAGCAGCATCGCGCCGAGCAGCACGATGGTCGACATGCCGGCGCCAACGGCCGCTTCCGTGAAGGCAACATCCACGGCGTCAACAACGACATACCAGGTTGCCGAAACCAGCGAATAGATGCCCGACAGCATCACAATGGCGAACAGGTTGCGCAGGCGCGCAATCGCTATGGCGACCACGAACAGGACCGCGAGCAAGAGGATGTTTACGAGCGCAATCCCGATATTGCCGTCGAGTACGCCGGTCATGCTGCGTCCTCCTCATCATCGCGTTTCGAATTGATGCGCCCGATCAGCGGCTGGAGCCCGGCCGTGTGCGCTGCATTGGCAACCGCATGGGACGCTGCCGGGCTGGTGAGGAACAGCAGCCAGAAAATCACGCCCAGCTTCACGACAACAGCCCAGTCAGGCGCCATCAGCGCCATGCCGACCAGAATGACGGTCCCGCCCGACGTGTCGGTAATGCTGGCCGCGTGCATACGGGTATAGAAATCGGGGAACCGCATCACGCCAATCGTGCCGATCACGCACAGGATGGCACCGGCCAGGCAGAGTGCAGACCCGGCCGGATAGCGCACCAGTTCGAAGAATTGATGGAGGTTCGCCAGGATATCAGCCATTGCGCTTGCCTCCCTGTCCGCCCCGTCGGACCAGCGGAACCTGGAACGAACGGTAGCGGAAGAATTTGAGGATCGCGATGGTCGAGACGAAGTTGATCATGGCGTAAAGGATGGCGATGTCGAGAAATTCCGGACGCCCCATGACAAAGCCCAGCAGGCCGAGGGCAAGCACGGTTTTCGTGCCGAAAGAGTTCACCGCAAGCACGCGGTCATACAGCGTCGGACCCAGCAGGGTGCGGATCAGCAGAAGGATCATGCCGAGCAGGATGGCGATCAGGGCAGCGGCGGTCATGCGGCCGCTCCCTTGCCGTCAATCGCCCTGGCAGAGCGCCGGTCCATCTCGATGAAGGCTTCCGGCTGGCAGTCCTGTTCGTACAGGCCGTGCACCAGCAGCTTGTCGCCCTCGATCTCGACCGTCACTGTGCCCGGCGTCAGCGTGATGGAATTTGCAAACGTCACCTTGGCGAGATCTGACCGGCAGACCGTCTTGAGCTTGACCAGCGTCGGCGCAATGTCGAGTTCAGCGCGCAGGCAGGCCCGGATCACGGTCCAGTTTGCCTTCACGATTTCCTTTGCCAGCCATGGAAAATACAGCGCGAAGCCGACGATCCGCACGTATGGCACGCCTTCACGGTCAATCAGGTCAAGGCGGTGGGCAAGAATCAATGTGAGGGCCAGCGACACGCCGCCAAGGCCCAGCAACAAGGGTGTGAAATGACCGGACATTCCCAGCCAGAACGCAACCAACGTAATCAAAAGCCCTAGAAAGTACGCCACAATGCGCCTTCTCTCCCAATACAACCCAAATCACGAACGCCTGACCTAAAGGCAGTAAGCGGGCTTGGAAAGGCTCTTTCGGCGTTTTTCGGCCGCTAGCTGCCAAAAACCAGTCTGGCTGTGCGTTGGGAGGTCGAGAATGCCGCTTCTTCGTTCGCCGGCTCGCCGCCTTCCTGGGCGTCACGCAGTGCCTGCGACGAAAAAGCCGCCGACAGCGACCAGTTCCAGTAGCGCAGGGTTGTCTGCGCCTTTGCGACCGTCAGGATTTCATAGGTCTCGGCCACCATCGCGAACTGCGGATGGATCTGGCCTTCCTCAATTTCGAGCGGGCGCCGAAGGGCTGCCCAGAACACCGGCAGGAAGTCCCGCTTCACGCCGGTCGCCTTGCAAAGCACCGCAACGCCTTCCCCGCCGGGGTCGGACAGGATCTTGGCGATGGTGACAGGCCGGATGCCGCAGAGATAGCCGATTTCCTGGGCCAGTTCTGACGTCATGCCTTCCAGCGCGGCCGCATTGATGGCGCTCTCAAGGCTGTCGTATTCGCTGCGTTCGAGCGCTTCGCGGTTGCGCTGGCGCCGTTCGATCAGCTGCAGGGCCTTGCGGGCGACGGGGTCGGCCCACTTTTCCTCAGCCATGATCTCGAACACGTCCTTGCAGGTTTCGATGACTTCCAGGCGGTCGGCGGAATGGCGCTGGAGGATCTTGCGGCGGGTTATGCCGTCAGACCACCAGAACATGGCCATTGCCTGCGACGGACGCAGTTCAAGGCGCTCGACCAGCAGCTCGCATAGCTGGGATTCATCCCGCGACCGCATGACCAGCTTGTCGACAGCCGTCTCCGGCAGCACGGCGCCCGCGTTCGTCACCATTTCACGCACCACATGGGCTTCCCCATGCTCTGCAAGCGCAACACAGACGCTTGGCGCCACAACCTTGCGGCGGGCGATGGCCAGCCTGTGTTCGGTCGACGTTGCCTCGACGATTTCGCTGAGGTCGCAGGCATCAAACGCTTCGTTCTGTTCCAGCAGGGGCTGGGCAATCTCGAATGAACTCTGGGCGAGATAGCGCAACAGGCGGCGCGGCGCTTCGCGGCTTTGCGCCAGCCGGCTCGCACACAGCATCCGTTCGCGTGTCGTCGCGTGGAACAGCATGTCCAGCAGGATATCGCCCACCATGTTCCGGTCCTGATGGGCCAGTCGGGTGGCCGGCATCGCCACAAGGTCGAGCAGGCGCCGGAACAGGGCGTCCCGTGCGCGGCCGATTGGCGGCGTATTGGCTGACTCTTCGAACTCGTCCATCTCTATGCCTGCGTCGCAATGGCCATAGATTGAACGGAAACCGTTAACGAGCCGTACAGACGCGGTCCGGAATCAACCGTCTCAGTCGCGGGCGCGCGGATGCACAACCAGCACCAGCAGGCTGGCGACGAGCATCACGATGGCCAGCATGAACAGCATCCCGCCATCTGTCTGGGTTGAACCTGCATCGAGGGACACGGGAATCTCGCGGCCTAGCAGTGGCGACAGGTGGAAAGCCACCGCCCCGCCCAGCACAAAGGCTGCAATGACCGCGCCGATCCGCCGCGTGTAGGGCAAGAGCAGCAAAAACGCCGCGACCAGCTCAAGCATGCCCGTCAGCACCCGGCCCGCAGGCTCGAAAAGGGTCTGCCCGGAGCGTTCAGCAATGGTCTGGAACACGATACTGGTGCCGGGCGGATCAAAGAATTTCACCGATCCGGCTGGCGGGTTTGGCAACGGGTGGATCGTCGCCTGGACAAACATGGCAACCAAAAAGAGCGCAAGGGCCCAACTGACGAGTTGCCTGAACAGTCTCATGAAACACCACCCGTGGCTTGTAACTGGAACACAGCCTGAAACAGAGGGTACAAACTGGGCGACTCAAAGGCAACTGACAGTTCGTTGGTACGCCAGCGCAGGCGCCCTGCCCGCACTGCAATGTTCAGAAAACCACCCCTATTCTTCCGGCCCAATGACTGAATTCTGGAGGAAAGCTGATTATCGGATTTTACATTCCATGATCGGGCGCTCTACATACTGTCGCTATCGCCGACGGGAGCAGGCATGAGCGACAAGATCGAAGAAATCGTCGACGACATTGTCGAGGATGCTGTCGGAGACGTCACCTCGCCCGTCAGCGGGGTCAGCGAGGCGCTCGGCGCCGGCGCGTCCCTCCTGTCGACCGCGACCCACTGGCGGGCCCGGCGCCTGCGCCGCGGCGTGGGGATCGAGCTGCCGGCCTATCTTATGGTCCAGTGCAGCTGGTTCATGGCCTTCGGTCTGCAGATGGTGCTGTTTCCCTACCTGATCACTGGCAGGGACCACCTCCATCTGGGCGGCCTTGAGCTGGGCCTGGCCAATATGGCCCTCTCCGCGCCCTCCGTGATCTTCCTGCTGATCGGCGGCGTTGTGGCCGAGCGGGCAGACGGGCGGCGCCTGTTGATCGTCCTCCACCTGCTGGCGGCGGTTCCTGCCTTCATCCTCGCCGTATCCGTCTCCCGGGGCGAGCTTTCCTATCCCGTCATGATCGCCTATGGCCTGACCATCGGCACGGTCGGCGCCTTCATGATGCCGGCCCGCGATTCCATCGTGAACGAAATCGTTGAACGCCGCATGCGCGTCGGCTCCAGTGTCACGCTTCAGCTTGGCGTGACGCTGGCCACCATGGCCCAGTTCCTGGCCCAGATCGCCGGCCTGATCCTGGCTGGCTATGCCGACAAGATGACCCGCATGCCGCAATGGATGGGCGGGTTCGGCATTGGCCCGATCGCCGCCGATAAACTGCTGCTGGCGCAGGGTGTCGTGCTCGCCTTTGGCGCGGTGTTCGCGCTCAACCTCGCGAAGGGACGCCAGGTCCGCACCGGCCGCAGCGGCTTCGGAGCGGCCTTCGGCGACATTGCCGAGGGCTTCCGGGCTGTCCGCGCAGACGGGCGGCTGTGGGCCATGACCGCCCTGATGTTCGGTGTCGGCATTTTCGTGATCGGCGCCTTCCTTGTTGTCCTGCCCATCGTGAACCGCGACGTGTACGGCTTCGGCTCCGACGGTATCCGGGACATGTTTGTCACCTTCTGGCTCGGCGCCTTCGTCTCGTCAGTCGTGCTGTCGATCTTCCGGCGGATCAAGCGGCAGGGGCGCCTGTTGCTGATCGCCCAGTTCCTCGGCTCCAGCAGCATCCTCGCCATGATGTGGTCGATCCCGCACTGGGCCTTCCTCGCCATCGTCTTCATCTGGGGACTTGCCGCCGGAATCTCGATCGCGATGAGCCGCTCGATCGTGCAGGATGCGGCACCGAAGAAGAAGCTCGCCCGCGTCCTGTCGATCTACCAGCTGGGCTTCATGGCGGGTGCCCCGTTCGGCGCCGCCCTGATGGGCGCGCTGGTCGACATTTTCGGCCCGCAGAAGATCGCCATCGTGCCGGCCGGCGGCATGACCCTCATCATCCTGTGGATGGTCTTCTTCACGCCGGTCTGGAACATGAAGGGCCAGGCCTGGAAAGAGCATGCCGCGAGGAAGTGACACCGCGGGCGAAGCGTCCTAAATCGCTGCCCATGAAACAGCTTCCCCGCGCCACGATCCATTTGACGAATATCGTCTCGAACTGGCAGGCGCTTGACGCGCTGCACCCGGGCGCCACCACGGCGGCCGTGGTCAAGGCCGACGCCTACGGTCTCGGCGTGGCTCCGGTCTGCCGCGCCCTGTCGCGGGCAGGCTGCTCCACCTTTTTTGTCGCCTACCTCGAAGAGGCACTTGCCGTGCGCAAGGCCCTGGGGCTCGGCCCACGCATATTCGTGCTGAACGGCCCGGCGCGGACGGAAATGTCGGCCTATCTCGTCGCGGGCATCACCGCCGTCCTCTCCTCACCCGACCATTTGAAAGCCTGGGCCAATGCGCCCAAGGGCACGTCCGCCCTGCACTTCGATACCGGCATGAACCGGCTGGGCCTGAAAACCGCGGCCCTGGACACCACGCTGACGGCCCTGCAAAGGCTGCAACCTGTCCTGATAATGAGCCATCTCGCCTGCGCCGACGAGACAGGCAGCAAGATGAACACCGCCCAGCTCAAGGCATTTGACGATATCACCTCGGCCTTTGCCGATACGCCGGCCAGCCTGTCGAATTCGGCCGGATGCTATCTCGGCAAGGCGTTCGGCTACGATCTCACCCGCCCGGGCATTGCGCTCTATGGCGGCTCGCGGCCGCCGAAAGGTCTGCGGATCAGGCCGGCCCTGACGCTGGATGCCGCCATTCTCAGCGTGTTCGAGGGCAAGGCTGGCGAAACCGTCGGCTATGGCGCCACCCGGACGCTGGAACAGGATACGCTGCTCGCGACGGTCGGCATCGGCTATGCCGACGGCCTGCCCCGATCCGGCGGAAACAACCTCATCGCCTATCTCGACGGCATTGAATGTCCGGTCATGGGCCGCATTTCGATGGACCTGACGACGATTGATGTTTCTAAGGCACAGGACAAGGCAAAAACAGGCGCGCGCGTTGAATTCATCGGCGAGCATGCCAAACTCGAAGACCAGGCCGCCCGCGCGGGCACGCTTGGCTATGAACTCCTGACGGGACTCAGCAATCGTGTCGAACGTGTCTACGCATAAAACCGGCTTCCCCAATCCCCTGCGCTGGATCGGCGCGAGCCTTCTCGGCTTCTTTGCCGAGATCGGCCGCCTGTGCCTGTTCGCCGCGCGGGTCAAATTCGCCGCGTTCACGCCGCGCTGGTTCCTGGGCGAGATCTGGCGCCAGATGATCAGGATCGGCTTCTACTCCTTCCCGGTTGTCGGCCTGTCGGCCGTGTTCATCGGCGCGGCCCTTGCCCTCAACATCTATACCGGGGGCAGCCGCTATGGCGCCGAACAATTCGTGCCCAATATCGTCGTGCTGGGGATCACGCGCGAACTTGGCGCGGTGATTACGGGCCTGATGCTCGCGGGTCGCGTTTCGGCGGGCATCTCGGCAGAGATCGGCGCCATGCGCGTCACCGAACAGATCGACGCGCTGGAAACCCTCTCGGCCTCCCCCTACCGCTACCTCTACGCCCCCCGCTTCCTCGCGGCGCTCATCACCCTGCCCGTGCTCGTGGCCGCATCGGATATTATCGGCGTGATGGGCGGCTGGCTGGTCAGCGTCTACAGCCTCGGCTTCGATTCCACCGTCTACCTGCGCAACACGCTCGATTTCGTCACCCGCAACGACATCATCGTCGGCCTTGTCAAGGCCGTGGTCTTCGGCGGCGTCA
Organism: Hyphomonas sp. BRH_c22; assembly: GCF_000961795.1. Lineage (GTDB taxonomy): Bacteria > Pseudomonadota > Alphaproteobacteria > Caulobacterales > Hyphomonadaceae > Hyphomonas. Next base: position 8,560 of record NZ_LADU01000064.1, on the reverse strand, counting down.
TCGCGATCATGGGCTGTTACCAGGGCGACCGGTCCAAGGCAGGCGCGACGGGCGTCGGCCGGGCCGCCACCCTGTCCATGGTCGGCGCAGCCGTGCTCGTGCTGGCATCCAATTTCGTCCTGTCCAACCTGTTCGTGGAGATCGGCCTGTGACCCAGCCCATCCTGAAACTGGAAGGCATCGAAAAATCGTTCGGCAATAACCATGTCCTGCGCAGCGTCGATCTCGACGTGGCACCGGGCCAGAGCCTTGTCGTGATCGGCGGCTCGGGATCGGGCAAGTCGGTCATGCTGAAGGTCGCCCTCGGCCTGATGACGCCGACGGGCGGCAAGGTTCTGTTCGATGGCCATGACGTCACCAATTCCACCGGCAAGACGCGGGAATCCATGCGGGCCCGCATCGGCATGCTGTTCCAGTCCGGCGCGCTGTTTGACAGTCTCACCGTCTGGGAAAACGTGGCCTTCCGCCTGATCAATGCCGACGGCGTGAAGCGTAGCGACGCAAAAGAGCGCGCGATTGCCACGCTCAAGAAGGTGCGCCTCGGGGCCGATGTTGCGGGCCTCTACCCGGCTGAAATCTCCGGCGGCATGCAGAAACGCGTCTCGCTCGCCCGCTCGATCATTTCCGAACCGGACCTGATCTTCTTCGACGAACCGACAACGGGTCTCGACCCGATCACGGCAGATGCCATCAATGACCTGATCGTCGAACAGGTGCGCGGCCTCGGCGCGGCGACCGTGACGATCACGCATGACATGAGCTCGGCCCGCAAGATTGCCGATGAAGTGGCCATGCTGTTCGAGGGCAGGATCATCTGGCGCGGGCCGGCCAGCGAGGTCGATCATTCCGGCCACGACCATGTCGACCAGTTCGTCCACGGCCGCGCCGAAGGCCCGATCCAGCCGGCGCTTTAGGGGCCGCTTGGGGGGTTGCCAAGCATCCACGTGATGATCGCTGCAATCACTCGCCTCAGCGGGGCAACGCCAATCCGTGACCTCCGAACAGGCCTCCCCTTCAAAAGGTTCTTCGGAAACACATGCTCGGCAACTTCATCGCTGTCAGTCTCAAACTCCCTGTGAATGAAGAAGAGAAAGATTGTTTCTTTGTATCGGCTTGTCATTGGGCACCTCGTCGAGTGATTCTGTTTGATTATCGTTCACGAGGGGTGGGCCTCCGGTGCCGCTATCTCAACGCACTCCGCAGATTCAAATTTATATTAATAATTTCAATGCATTATATGGAGGCGCGCGTTTCTTCGAGTGCAAACGCCGGGTATTCTTGGAGGGGCATCCCTTTAAAATACTCGAATGAACGGATGGTGGCGCAGCGTCCGCCGCTGAGCTAACCTTCTCCGAACACGGCACTCGGGGGAGACGCGCCATGATGGAATTCATCAAGTATATATCCGTGGCGTTCACCGCGCTGTCGATCGGCTTTACCGGCTGGCTGCAATACGAGAAATTCCGTCTCGATGGCGAATGGCACATCGACACGTGCACGCTCGAGGCTGACCTGAAAGCCTATGAAGGCCTGCATCTCGCCTGGCGCGTCTTCCTGTCGGACGATCCATTGTCGGCCCCGGTGGTCGGCGATGGCGAGAAAGTGGAAGAGGCGTTCAAGCCGATCCCGCCCGTTGGCCGGTTTCCCGTGCGCCTTGTCGGCACCAAGGAAATCAACACGGTCAGCCTGACCGGCCGGTTCGAAGGCGCCCGCCGCGCCTCGACCGGGCGGTTCGAGTTCCACCCGACCCTCTCCAAGCGGCTGTTCTCCGGCTATATCCCGTTCTACCAGCGCAATGTCGACGTGCTCGACGGCAGCTTCGCCTTCACGGCGGGCAATGCGCGCGGCCCGGCCCGCGCCGTGCGACTAACCGATGGCAAACCGCCCGCCGGCCTGCCAGCCTTCGTCTGCAAGGCGCCTGACGCGGTACAGATGCCGGAATAGAGCGGCTTTTCTTGCCGCGCCGGATCAGGATATGGCTCTGGCGTCCTGTCCGGAGATTCCTTCATGCCTTCGCTTCTGTCCTGGCCCGCGCTCGCGCCCATAGGCCTCCTGCTCGTGTCCAATGTCTTCATGACCTTTGCCTGGTACGGCCACCTCAAGTTCACCGACAAGGCCCTCTGGCTGGTCGTGCTCGCCAGCTGGGGCATCGCCTTCTTCGAATACTGCTTTGCGGTGCCGGCCAACCGGATCGGGCATACGGTCTGGTCCACGGCGGAGCTGAAAACCATGCAGGAAGTGATCACGCTGGTCGTGTTTGCCGTCTTCTCGGTGCTGTATCTGCGTGAAAGCTTCACGCTGAACCACGCCGTCGGCTTCGGCCTGATAGCAGCTGGCGCCTATTTTGTGTTCGCCGGGCCGTTTCGCTGAACGCCAAACCCCGCTAGGTCTGCGCCATGGCCAAAGCTCCCACATCTGCCTTTGTCTGCCAGTCCTGTGGCGAGGTCCATTCCAAATGGACCGGCAAGTGCAATGGCTGCGGCGAGTGGAACACGCTGGTCGAGGAGGCCGTCGCGGCCGTTCCTGGCGGCCTTGCCCCGGCCAAGGCGGGCACCAAGCGGTCCGGCAAGACCGAATTCGTCGCCCTCAATGACCGGACCGACCCGCCCAAACGCATCATCATGGGCGTTGAGGAACTTGACCGCGCCTTTGGCGGCGGGCTGGTGCCCTCCTCCGCCACGCTGATTGGCGGCGATCCCGGCATCGGCAAATCGACACTCCTGCTGCAGGTCGCGGCCCGCCTCGCCCGCAACGGCCTGAAATCGGTCTATGTCTCCGGCGAGGAAGCCGCTGCCCAGATCCAGGAACGGGCCGTCCGCCTGAAGGTCGCCGACAGCCCGGTCCAGCTCGCCACGGAGACTGACCTGCGCAAGATCCTGTCGGCGCTGAAGGCCGCCGAGCCTGATTTCGTGGTCATCGATTCGATCCAGACGCTCTGGTCGGACAGCCTGGAAGCGGCCCCCGGTTCGGTCTCGCAGGTTCGCGCCTGCGCACAGGAACTCACGCGCTGGGCCAAGAAATCCGGGGCGGCGCTCATCCTGGTCGGCCACGTCACCAAGGACGGCAACATTGCCGGCCCGCGCGTGGTCGAACACATGGTCGATACCGTCTTCTATTTCGAAGGCGAGCGAGGCCACCAGTTCCGTATCCTGCGCGCCACCAAGAACCGCTTTGGCCCGACTGACGAGATCGGCATTTTCGAGATGCACCAGTACGGCCTCGCCCCCGCCAAGGAACCTTCCGCCCTGTTCCTGTCAACAGATGGCGAGACGGCCGGCGGCGCCGCCGTGTTTGCCGCCATGGAAGGCTCGCGCCCCGTGCTGGCCGAAGTGCAGGCCCTGGTCGCGAAAAGCGCCTATGGCACCCCCCGGCGCAGCGTGGTCGGCTGGGATACAGGCCGTCTCGCCATGCTGCTCGCCGTGCTGGAGGCGCGCTGCGGCATCGGCTTTGCCGGCATGGACGTCTATCTGTCGGTTGCCGGCGGATACCGCATCAGCGAACCGGCTGGCGACCTTGCCGCCGCGGCCGCACTGCTGACCTCGCTGTCTGACACCGCCGCGCCTGAACGCTCGGTCTTTTTCGGCGAAGTCTCATTGTCGGGCGCCGTCCGCCCGGTCGCCCGGATCGAACAGCGGCTGAAGGAAGCAGCCCGCCTCGGCTTCATGCGGGCCTTCGTGCCCGAGGGTAGTCCAACTTCAGTCGATGGCTTGACGATCACCCCGATTAAGAGGCTTATCGAGCTCGTTGAGTTGCTTGCCCCGGACGCCCTGAATGCTTGATTTTGTTACAGCTTTCGACGCCATCGCCGTGGCTGTTATCGTCATTTCCGCTATCATGGCCTTCGCACGCGGCTTTCTGCGCGAAATCGCCACCATGGGCGCCTTCATTGGTGCACTGACGGCTGCGTTTTACGCCCGCAAGTTCCTGCGCGACGATCTTGCCGCCATGTTGCCGGAAAACATGTCCCAGCTCGATGTCGGCATATTCACGGTCCCCGTACCGGATCTTGTGCTGATCGTTACGGCCTTTATCGGCGTCTATGTCCTGGTCGCCTGGTTTGGCCAGCGCCTGTCCAAGAATATCCAGGGCGCCGATGGCATCGGCATGTTCGACCATGTCGCCGGGCTGGCCTTTGGCATCGCCCGCGGCATCATCGCCCTTGTATTCTTTGTCGTCCTTCTCCACCTCGCGCTCGATGAGAGCCGGATTCCCGCTTTCATCCAGAACGCAGCCTGCTACGAACTTCTCAGCAGTGTTGCCGATTATGTGAACGAGAATGCCACGAAAGTCGGCCAGGATGTGCAAACTGCCCTTCCCTCCGAGGCCGAAACAGGCCAATAGACGTCACGAACCTGTCATGCACGAGGGAGGCTCCGGTCTCATATGATCCATTTCGATCATGACGATGACAAACCCCGTGAAGAATGCGGCGTCTTCGGAATCTACGGAAACAACGAGGCCAGTCTTTACACCGCGCTCGGGCTCCATGCCCTGCAGCATCGCGGACAGGAAGCCTGCGGCATCACCACATTCGACGGCAAGCGCTTCCCGTCAGAGCGTCACATGGGCCTTGTCGGCGACCATTTCGGCGGCGACCTGCGCACCCGTCTGCCCGGCTATGCTGCCATCGGCCACAACCGCTATTCGACCCAGGGCCGGCCGATGCTGCGCAACATCCAGCCAATCTTTGCCGACCTGTCCTTTGGCGGCTTTGCCGTGGCCCATAATGGCAACCTGACAAATTCCCGCGAACTGCGTCACCAGCTGGTGCGCGATGGTGCGATCTTCCAGTCGACGATGGATACCGAAGTCATCCTCCATCTCGTCGCCCGCAGCTCCAAGCCGCGCTTCCTCGACCGCCTTGTCGATGCGCTGCAGCAGATCGAAGGCGGATATGCGCTTGTCGGCCTGACCGGCAAGAAGCTGATCGGCGCGCGTGATCCGATCGGCCTTCGCCCGCTGGTCATCGGCAAGCTGGGCACGGCCTATGTCCTGGCATCGGAAACCTGCGCGCTCGACATTATCGGTGCCGAGTTCGTCCGCGAAGTCGAGAATGGCGAACTGGTCGTCATCACCGATGACGGCATTGAATCGATCCGCGCCTTCCCGCCGCGCGCCTCCAGCCCGTGCGTCTTCGAATACGTCTATTTTGCCCGCCCCGACAGCATCGTCCAGGGCCGCTCCATCTACGAAGTCCGCCGCCGCATGGGTCACCGGCTCGCCATGGAAACCCCTGCCGACGCTGACGTCGTGGTGCCCGTGCCGGACAGCGGCGTTCCCGCGGCGCTCGGCTATTCGGAAGCCTCAGGCATCCCGTTCGGAATGGGCATCATCCGCAACCATTATGTCGGGCGCACATTCATCCAGCCGACCAATGTCGGGCGTCAGGCTGCCATCTCGAAGAAGCACAGCCCGAACCGCCCGGTGCTCGAAGGCAAGCGCGTCATCCTCGTCGATGATTCCATCGTTCGCGGCAACACGTCGAAGAAGATCGTCCAGATGGTGCGCGAAGCCGGCGCGAAGGAAATCCACCTGCGCTCGGCCAGCCCGCCCATCATCAACCCGGACTTCTACGGCATCGATATGGCCGCCAAGTCGGAACTCTTCGCCGCCATCCACACGCATGAAGAAATGGTGCGCGAACTCAAGGTCGACAGTCTCGGCTTCCTGTCCGTGCCGGGCCTGTACGCCGCGATAGGCGAACCCGTGCGCAACGCCATGCAGCCGCAATTCGCCGACCATTGCTTTACCGGCGACTATCCGACCAGTCTGGTTGACCACCAGCACGACGAGTCGGACAAGGAACGCCAGCTCTCCCTGCTGGACGACACGTAGGGCCTGCGCTAAGGGCGAGGCCGTATTCACAAGAGCGCCCATCCTTCGACTTCGCTCAGGATGAGCCCTCCTCAAGGGGAGCCCGCCTGTTTTGACAAAGACGCCCAGACTTGTCCTCGTGACCGGCGCTTCGCGCGGGATTGGCCGTGCCGCCGCGCTCCACCTCGCCCGCCAGGGCGATCTCGTCATCGCCGTCGCCCGTTCGAAGGCGGCCCTCGAAAAGCTCGACGACGAAATCCGCGCCATGGGCAATGAGGCCGTGCTCGTGCCGATGGACCTGAAGGATGCCAAGGGCATCGAGACGCTCGGCAAGGTGATCGGCGAGAAATTCGGCCGCCTTGACGGCTTCGTCGCGAATGCTGGCGTGCTCGGCACGCTGGGCCCGCTGGAAACCTGTGGACCCCGCAGTTTCGAGGAAACCATCGAGGTCAATCTCACCGCCAACTGGCGCCTGATCCGCGCCCTGTCGCCGTGGTTGCACCAGTCGGCTGCGCCGCGCGCCGTGTTCGTTACATCCAGCGTCGCAGCCAGTCCGCAGGCCTTCTGGGGGCCCTACCAGGCCTCGAAAGCAGGCCTCGAAGCCATGGTGACCGGCTGGGCCGACGAGACAGAGAAGATGGCTCTGCGGGTCAACATCTTCGATCCGGGCGGCACTCGGACCGACATGCGCGCCGCTGCCAAGCCCGGCGAAGACCCGATGACCCTGCCCACAGCAGAGGCAGTCGCCGCTGAACTTGTGAAACTCGTGTCGCCGGACGAAACCCGCACCGGTGCCCGCATCCGCTACCGCGACCTGCAAACGGCAAATGGCTGAACCGGGGGCCACCTCCAGGCCGCTTCTTGTCCGGTCGGCACGGCAGGACGATCTTCCGGTCCTGCTGGCATTCGAGCAGGGCATCATCACCGCAGAGCGCCCCTACGATCACACGCTGAAGCCTGATCCGATCAGCTATTACGACATTGCGGAACTGATCGCGTCCGATGATGCCGAAGTCGCCGTCATCGAAGCGGACGGCCAGATTGTCGCCTCCGGGTTCGCCCGGAAGAAGCTGTCCAGGGCCTATGTCCGCGACACCCATCACGCCTATCTCGGCTTCATGTATGTCAGGCCTGACTTTCGTGGCCAGGGGCTCAACAAGCGCCTGCTTGAACATTTGTCAGGCTGGGCAAGGGCCAACAATCTCCCGGAAATCCGCCTCACGGTCTACAGCGGCAACGCCCCGGCGATCCGGGCCTATGAAAAGGCCGGGTTCGCCCCGGACATCGTTGAAATGAGGCTGAACCTCGATGACTGAAAAAGACCAGCTCTTCCTGCTTCGGCCCGGATTTGCCGACCCTGCCTATCCCGGAGACACGTTCTATTGCTGGCATTGCGCCCTCATGGAAGGTGTGCTCGCGTCCTTTCCGGCGCTGGCAGGACGCATTGACGTGCACCGTATCGCCTGGCCGCGGCCACGCGCCGAACTGGCTAGCCTGCTCGGTGCAGACCATTCGTCATGCCCGGTGCTGATACTGTCAGGCGAAGGTGAATACAGCGGGGATGTAAAGCGGCATGGCTCGGTCCGCTTCATCGATGACAAGGATGCCATCCTACAGGCCCTTTCGGCCCGCCATGGCATACCCCTTCCCCATCCATGACCAGCCGGCCTAATTGACCGACAGGGTCACATCCGAGGCCAGAACCGTCAGCTTGGACATGTCAGCCGTCAGGGCGTCCTGCGGCGCCGCATCCGGATAGGCCAGGGCAAGCGCGGCGATGGCACTGGTCATGGCCTCGCCAGCCTCGGGATGGCTTGCCGCGATCTCTTCCTTCGACGCCGCCAACTGCATCTCGGCGACCTTGTAGAACCCATAGCCATCGAGATAGGGCTCGTACACACCGCTCGCCGCTGCGATGCGATACATGGCCGCCGCCCGCTCGATCATGTCGGCGATCACATGCGCCTTCACCTCGGCCTGCGCCGTGCCATTGTCCGGCGCCTTTAGTGAAGCGGCGCGCAGAGCGGCGATGATCTCATCCGTGCGCGCAGACACCTGCTCCGGCGTCTCGCCTGCCATCACGGCGGCGGAGGCATCCGTCAGCAGCCCATCGAACAGCGTCACGCCGCGCGCCTCCAGTATAGGCTCCATGTCGAACAGGACTTCGCTGACCGGGTGGGCAAACATTTCGGCCGCCGCATCGGCCTCACCGGCCGTGTAGGCATCGCGTGCGGCAATGATATGCGCCTCGGTGACCGCAAGGGCGATGTTGAACACAACCGGGTCCGTCGCGGCCAGCTCGATGGCCACGCCGCCTTCACCCTCTCCGCCAACCGAGCCGACAGGGGCCGGATCGGCCGCAAGGGCCTCCGGCGCGGCAGCTGGCGCTTCGACCGCAGCCAGCTCCGGCGATGGGGATGGTGCGGGCTGGCCACAGCCTGCAAGCGCAGTCGATCCCATCAGCGCGCCAAGGCCGAGCCGTGTCCAGCTATGGTAGATGTGTGGCATTTGCGACCCTTACACTCTCGTGGTTTCCAAGCTACATGCCTTACAGTAATGAAACTCATTCGCAAGCAGGTGCCGCATGTTTTTGACCCTTTCGGGCGTTCTTGACGCAGGCCAGCTCGCCACGGCGCAGCAGCTCGCTGCCACCCTGCGCTGGACCGACGGGGCGGCCACAGCCGGGCCTGCCGCCCGCGCCGTGAAGCATAATGAGCAGGCCGACCTCACCTCCCGCACCGGCGCCC
>NZ_LADU01000080.1 GCF_000961795.1 Hyphomonas sp. BRH_c22 | reverse complement strand
CGCATTGTGGAGCATGCTGCTCGGCCCGGTGGGCGCCTTTCTGTCAACGCCGCTCACCGTTACGGCAATGGTGGTTATGGGTGAATTCAAACGTACCCGGTGGATCGCCATCATGCTATCCGACGATGGCCAGCCCGCTCAGCTGGCCTCCGAGGTGGAGGAAGACGCGCCGATCGGCGGCTAAAACCCAGGGTCGTCAACGCATTGACGAAGGCGATGGTCGGGAGCGGGGCGGCGATTGCGGGCCAATCCCGGCGGTTGGACTCAGGCGGACCGAATGTGGTCCTTGCCCCAACTCGGAGCGTTGAGCAAAGACCCGAATGCTTCTTCGACGCTGTTCTTCGTCCCTCTCCCCCAAAACCCCAGCGCCAACTCCCTGACAGGGCCCTGCCCTTCCGGTTTCGTGTCGCTTCAAGGTCCTTGCGGATGGGCGGCGGGGCCGCTTGGGGCAAGGCTGGTCGTTCAGTTCAGGGATGGATGGTATGGCGCCCTACCGTGCACAGCTGGCCGACCTCCCATCCGCGTGGGGCAGGTAAAATGCCCCGGACCTGCCGCCGGGGGAGCCGGCGACAGGGGCAGTATAGGCGCAATGCGCCGGGGGCGGAGAGAGACGCGCGCTTTTGCCGGGGGCGCTGCAGGTTGCGGCGCGACAGGTGGGGGAAAGGCGGATCAGGCGCTGGCGGTATCGGCCGTGTGCTGTGTAATCGCCTCCAGGGCGGCGTCGAGCACGTCGAGCCCGGCGCCGGGCCTGGGTGCGCACTCAGACAGGACGCGGCGCCAGGCGCGGGCGCCGGGCTGGCCATTGAACAGGCCCAGCATGTGGCGCGTCATGGCGTGCAGGCCCGTGCCGCGCGCGAGCTGGTCTGCCATATAGGGCCGGTAGGCGCGGATGGCGTCATGGGCCGAGACGATCTGTGCCCCTTTCCCGCCGAGGGCCGCGTCAACCTCCCCGAGCAGGGACGGATCCTGGTAGGCGGCGCGGCCGAGCATGACGCCATCGAACACTTTGAGGTGGTCGCGGCATTCCTCCATCGTGGTGATGCCGCCATTCAGCGTGATGGAGAGGTGCGGGCGCTCGGCCTTGAGCGCAGCGACGAGGGCGTAGTCGAGAGGCGGCACCTCGCGGTTTTCCTTCGGGCTGAGGCCCTTCAGCCAGGCCTTGCGCGCGTGGACGGTGAAATGGGTGCAGCCGGCGGCGGAGACTGTGTCAATGAAGGTGAACAGGGTTTCGCGGGCCGGCAGGTCGTCAATGGCGATGCGGCATTTCACGGTCACCGGCACGTCTACGGCGTCACGCATGGCGGCGACGCAATCGGCGACCAGGTACGGCTCGGCCATCAGGCATGCGCCGAACGCGCCAGACTGGACGCGCGATGACGGGCAGCCGCAGTTCAGATTGATTTCCTCATAGTTCCATTCCGCGCCGATCTTCGCGGCGCTGGCCAGCTTGGCCGGATCGGACCCGCCCAGCTGGAGCGCAACCGGCGACAGGCCGGGGGCCTGCCAGAGGAGGCGTTCCTGATTGCCGTGAATGATCGCGTCGGCGGTGACCATTTCGGTATAGAGTAGTGCGCTTTTCGTCAGGCAGCGATGGAAGGCGCGGCAATGCGCGTCGGTCCAGTCCATCATCGGCGCCGTGCTCACGCGGTATCCCAATGAACTGTTTTTATTCATGTTTTTGTCCAGTCGCGCATTGAGTCTACTACCTTTTCAGCCTCCGCTAGTTTAACTTTTGCCCTTCTACTCACCTATAGTGAGGCTCGACAATACGGAAAGACCTCATAGCGCGATCGGAAACAAACCCCAGCCGAACGGTTCGGCGAATGTGTTGCAGCGATCATTTGAATCCGCGGCGAAAAGCAGCCGAAAGAAATTTTCCCGACAGAGGCAATTCCTGGCCCATTGCGGTCGGGGAAACGGTCGGATCCATTGCTCATTCAGATCGGTCAGTGCCGCCCGGTTCTGGGGATAGGCCATGGTCTCGGTCTCAACCGCTCCATTTACGAGGCTGAGGCAGTTCGCGCATCGAATTCCTTGCCGCCGACAACCCAACGCAGGAACGGATCGAGGGCCAGGCGGTTGACGTCGTTTACATCCTCGTATCCTGCCATGCCGGCCGAACACAGATTCCGGGACAGCCCGTTGAACCGGTGGACTGTAATCTTGCTTCGGCGGGTGTCGCACAGCGCCGCAGACGCCAAATCGGACAGCCCGATTAGGTCATCCAGTTCGCGCATCACCTGCAAACCGACGTCGGAGCTGATTTGCGCACCTCGGAACTCAAGCTGCATGCGGCGGTCGAAATCGACGCGATCTACCCGATCCAAACTCGCACCCTCTGGGTTTTCGATAAAACGCGCCCCTCGATGCCGTCAACATCAAGATTTAATTAAAATTACGATGGCTACGACAGTGAAATCAGCGGACAACTTGGGAATGCAAGCTCAGGCGTCGCCCGGGCTTTGCTTCTGACGCTGCGCTCTAGCCCACGAGGCTGAAAGGCGAATCGTGATCAATCTGCAGACGTTCTTGCAGTGTCATGCGCACGAGCAGATGTGGGCCCTTGATGAATTCGGTGGGCGTTCGCCCGTTGAACTTTTTGAACTCGCGTATGAAGTGGGATTGATCAAAGTAAGCTGTCGTCGCGATGTCGCGCCAATCAGTCAGTTGTTGCCAAGTCAGGCGATTGGCCGAATGCAGCGCCCGGAACTTCCGGTGCAGGCGCTTGGGCGCGCTGCCGAAATAGGTTTTGCACAATCTCTCCACCTGGCGCGCCGACAAGTCTGTTGCCGACAGCAGGTCTTCCAACTCGTTCGGCTCAGGATCCGCTATCCAGCGCGTCGCCTGCATCAGGAACTCTTCGTGCACACGCACGGCCGCGTCGTCCAGTGCAGCGAATAGCTGATCGGCACTGTCAGCACGCGCACGCGCGTCGGTCGCATCCAGAACTTGCTTCACCAGCGGTAGCTTGTCCTCATCAATAAAGTCTTCGAACGGAAGAATCTGGTCGGCGCAGGCATCCGCAGGCACTTTCAACATGCGAGACCAACCGACCGGCGTAATCGCCGCGCCGAAAACGACCGTACCTGCATCAAACCGGATATTGCTCCAGCGAAAGGTCGGCCCGCAAAGAATCACCGAGCCCGCCGGGATTTTCATCTCTTTCCCGCCAAGGTCCGAATAGACATTGCCGCGAATGATGAAGCGCAGGTTGGCGATTTCGGCGCGCATGACATCTGCCAGTGCGCCCGGGATCGTCAGGTCATAATAGCTTCCGACCAATGACCGGACATCTTCCCGGGGGCGGAAGTACTCGAATTGCATGGTTGCTGCTGCCTCCATCTTTCAGGGATGATAGCCCACCCCATGGGAATGTCGAGTTTATACAATCCTCGCCGATCGGTCCCGGGCAAGCTGCGATTCAAAATCCGGGCAGCGCCACGCTTCACGGCTACGGGGGGACGCACGCATGACTGACCATCAGGGAACCGAAGGAACGCCGGCGCTCGCGGCCTCAAACCGGCAAAGAATGCCGGTGTTCGCGCTCGGAAAGGTCACGCTGTTGCTGCTCGCGCTGTTCGCCGGCGCATCTCTGACCGTTGCCACAGCCCAATCCACTGCCGAGACGCTCGGCGCCGACACCGCCGCGTGCAGGCAATCGAACGACAACGTGGCGTGCGAGCGGGCGTATGACTATCTGACCGCCGAGATGCAGGCGGTCGAGGAGGCGCTGGCCTCAAAGGACAGGAAGAAAAAGAAAGCCGCCAAGGGCAAGTCGCCCGAAACTTTCCATCCGGAGCTGCGCGCCCTCGCTGAAACAGGCTGTACGGCCGGCAATGCCTGGCTGTGTACCGAACTCGGCTGGGCCTACAGGAAGGCCACCCTCGGTCTTGCCGAAGATAAGCCCCTTGAAATCAAGTATTACACGCAGGCCTGCGAGCTCGGGAATGGCTATGGCTGCGCGGTCCTCGGCCTTGCACACGAGCTGGGCCAGACAATGCCCGTCGATCGCAAGGAAGCAGAGCGCCTTTACAAGAAGGGCTGCGAAATGGAGTCGAAGAGTGCCTGCATGTATCAGGCCGACCTTCTGCTCGTCGACCTCGTCAATGCCGCGCCAGCGCCCGCAGCCTCGATCACCGTTTTACAGGACAGGTGCCGCGATACCGCGCTCGACGGGCCGTCCTGCGCCGCGCTGGGAATCGCCTACTGGAAGGGCGATCTCGTGTCCAAGGACCAAGACCTGTCGCGGCAATACTGGAGCAAGGGCTGTGACCGGGCGGTCTATGCGCCGGCCTGCTATCTCAACAGCCTCCGGATCCTTCGCAGCGAAGACATGGCCGGCGTGAAGTCGGGCGGACTGTTCCCGGGCCTCAGAGCACTCGTGAAAGCCTGCGACTTCAATGTTCAGGCTGCGTGCGAGTTTGCCATCTTTGCCGGTCAGGAATTTGCCTGGGACAATGCCTGGGTCGTCCTCAAGGGCCGGTACAACCGGTGCCTCTACAAACCGACCCGTGAAGACTGCGAATTCGCCGGTGACACCTACAAGCTCGCCAAAGTCCTGGGGTCAGACGGTGAACTGCAAGACATTGAGTACGATCCCGGTCGTATCGCCCGCGCCTGGCTCACTGCGTGCCGCAACTTCAACACGCGGTGTGTGGAGGTCGCCGATGAGCACCTCAAAGGCCCGACACTCTCCTTTGCCATTGAGGCGCCAAACCTCGCCATCGGAATACTTGAGACGGCATGCGAACGCGGGGACGCCGCTTCCTGCGCCAGGAAGGAAGAAGTCATTGCTGAAACAGGCGGTGTGCAAGGCAGCTATATCGATCCGATGATCAGCGATGATGAGCGGTTCATGCTCGCCCGGTTCGATCTGCAAAGGGGTGACACCCAGCGCGGGCGGGAAACAATGCAGTGGCTTGCCACAATGGGTTATACAAGCGCCCAGATCGAACTGGCCAATGCCTACCGCGGAGGGCTCGCATCGAAGCCGCTGAACCCCGATGGAACAAGGCCAAACACGGTGCTTTTCGACGCGTCCGATATGACATGGGCCTTGTACGAAATCCTCGCCAAGAAGGGCATTCCCGAAGCCGCCATGCTGGTCGCCGTGCGCAAATATCAGGGCCACGACGACAATTTTGATGGGGTCCGCTACGAGGAGGCGATCTACCGCGCGCTCTATCTGGGTGCGGAGGGCGCTGCCGAACTCGACGCCGCAGAGAAGGTCGAGGACAAGGCGCGGACCGATGCGCGCATCGCGAACATTCAGGCGATGCACCGCCAGAACATCGAGTCGCGCGACAACATGGACCGCCAAACGGTGCAGAGCGCGTGGGACCAGTATTACAAGCGTCAGGAAGAGCGCAAGGAAGCCGCCGGCGGCGAAGTTTGCGGCACGGTCTACGGCGAGGGCAACTCGACCTATCGCACCTGCATGTCCCGCGACACAGCCATGAAATACTATCGCGGGAATTTCTGAAAACTCAGGGGCACAAGGAAGAATTGAGATGCACATGATCCGGATGCTTGTTGCGGCGACCATCGCCCTTGCAGTTCAATTGTTCGCGGCGGGTTTTGCCGAAACGCCGCTGGATCCGGGTGTGCCTTTGAAGGCTCCGAAGAATGCAACGCTGACGGCCATTGCACCCATGCCGAACACGTTGATCGGTTGGGAAAGCGAGAAGCGCTGGTCGCTTAAACATGGCGACGTCGCACCGTTCTACTATGCGCGCTACCGGGTAGATGCGGATACGAAGACGAAAAAGGGAAGCGCCAAGGCCGGTACGGATTTGTACGGCGTTTTTTACAATGCCCAGAACGGCGCCGCAAAGCATGATGGCGAATGGGTCGTGAAACCCGAATGGTCGGGCCTGTTTGCGCTGACCAGCGACAACATGCTGGTACGGGCTGCCGGGACTGACACCTGGTATGTACTGAATGCCAAGTCGGGCCGCACGACTAAGCTGGGCGACGGCCGGATCGGATCCACCGAAGTGATTGACCGGGAAGTCACGAGCGGCGCGAACCTCTATGGAGATGAACTGTATTATCTGATCACGAAAGACGACGGCAACACACAGACGATTCAACTGATGAACTGGACCAGTTTCGGTCAGAAGTTTGAACTCAGGCCGCCGGTGGACAATGTAGTGCCGGCAGAAGTTTTGATGGAGTCCCCCGTCAAGGTCACTCTGAGGTTGGACTATTTCATTCGCCGATATGCGCAGAATGGCAAAATGTACGACTTCGCCGTTTCGGATGACAAGATCGAGAACTGGGCGCAGAAAAAGCAGTCGACAGTGGAAGTGTCCTATCCCCAGAAGCAGGCGATGTACGTGGTGGATGCGGCGAAGCAATTGTACGTTCCAATCGAGCAAGACTACACGATTGGCGCTTTCTACAGTGCCAACAGAGACAATCCGGATTTCCTCGGATACCGCCCGGTCGGAAACGGGATCACCACAGGGCTGAAGGAAAACCCGCTGGAGGCGCGGCCCGACGGGGTCATGGCGGCCGTGTGGAATACGCGCAATGGCCTGAGGCTCGCGCCGCTTCAAGCCGAATGGCAGGGTTATTACCGCTCACATAATTTCTGGGGGCTGCCCGACTGGGAAAAGGGAAACATTCTGCATACGAATTACATGTATCCCTACAATGTGGTCGACTACAAGAAGTGGGCAGTCTTTACAGAACTCTATCCCATCGACATTCCGCAAGATGTTCGAATGGACCCAACCCAGGAATTGGCCTGGCATAATGGCGTATACGGAGTTTATTCCAATGGGAAAGTGGATGTCTTTATCGCTCGGATCGGCATCAACGACGGCAAGTTCTCCCTGCCGCATTCCGAGGCGTTTGAAAATCTCGACGCCGCGCGCGCTTTTGTGGCCCAGGCCCTGACACTTGAAGGCCGCAAAGCCTTTGCCGCATTCTACGAGAAGGGCGTCGCAGAGCGGCAGGCAAAGCTGGCGGCGGCAGAGTTGAAGAAGAAGGAGGATGAGCGCGCGGCCATACAGGCTCGGATAGACGCCGATTATGCAGCCCTGGAAGCCAAGGGCGAGAGAGTGAAATCGCTTTTGAGCGGAGGTAATTATTATGGCGCGCTGAACCTCGCGTCGAGCGGGGACACACGTTTCCTCCCGCAAGCCGTCGTCAAGATCATGCAAGCCGGATACGAGGACATGATCACGCTCGAGCTGGCCGAAGCGTGCATGCTCTGGGCGGATGACTGGCAAGCGTCGTATTGTGGCAATCGTCTATTGATGCTTCGACCTCCGACGAACCGGACCGTTCAATACGGCCCAGCCTACTCATCAACTTCGGGAGCGTCAGGAGGCGCGGCTGATACTAGCCAGTATGACATCATGGAATCGGCTCGGCAGAGTTCGCGAGACAGCTACAATAGCGGCGCATCGGGTAGTTATCTGTGTGGGTCTGCTTCCTTCTGCAATTAGCGTTGCGGGAAGCCGGAATCGTTGCGTGTGTTTGGCACAAAAACCGTGCAGGTAACACGTTTTGACCCCATTCGGCGCGATTGTCCCGCCCCGGCACAGAATTCCAAACAGGCTCCTAACGCAGGAACCGGCGAAGTCCGGCCTGATTACCCTGTTGCGGCCGTATGGCTGGACTGAGGTGACCCTGCCGGATGCCACTTCCTTCGATCGGAGCCAACCTGGCCCAAGCCGGACGGTCGCGACCGTGGCTTGGCGGATCCGTAGGTCGGATAGAGGCCGCAGGCCGAAATCCGACGCGCATGGGCGCGTGTTTCGGGATGGCGGATTTCGCTTCGCTCTATCCGCCCTACGGGTCGCGAAACGACTTCGCGGAACGGGTGCCGGGTGCACCGCAAACGGTGTGCGACCCGGGCGAGGGACGTTCAGCAGCCAGCAATGGGGGGCGGTCGCGGGACGGCCTATGCTTGCTCTTGGGGCGTCGGATTTCGGCCTGCGGCCTCCATCCGACCTACGAGTCGCGAAGCGACTCCGCCTGAATTTGTTCCTAGAGCATGATCCACCTGGCGCAGGTAAATCCGCGCTCCAGGGGACAGATCACCTTCTTTCAGGCGGAAGCTCGTGAAGTACTGGCCACAAGCAGACCATCAACATAGGCAATATAATCATCAGGAAATGTCCGACGTTTCTTAGTCCTGTCCCATTCGGCCGCGAACAGCGGCAACTTCAAGTGTAGGGCAAGCGTCCGGTCTAGAGGTTCGGCAACTCTTTCGTCGGAGAGATGGTCGCGTTGTAGGAAGTAGCTGCTGTAATGGGTCTGAACAACCAGCGTGAAGAACCAGATCAGGCGCTGCGAGACAGCCTCATCTTTTGGTATCTCGCCGCGAACCAGATTTGCATATTGGAGCGCCAGATGCGGGTCATTGACCATCACCTGGATGTTGGTGTGGAATTTGCCGAGCATACGCTCGGTCATGTCGGCGCGGGCGATCCGGTTCGTTTGTTGCTGCTGAACCCATATCGCAATTAGTGAACCTAGAATCGCTATAACGGCAATCGTCTGGCCGATATAGTAGATAGTCTCTAGGTTCATCCGCCGGCTCCTACACACTCAGTTCTCGAATAACACGTGCCAAGTCCAGTGTCTGCTTTCGGCGATCTTCTGCCGGTCAGACTGTTGCTCAGCAACGTCTCCTGACGGGATTTAGCGGACGCTGTCGGAAACGGTCCAGTTGTTTCCGATCAGCCGGGTTGGTTTAGTAAAACCAATCACGGCCAGTACCGATACTGACTGCACACGGAGCGCACACGAAGACATGTAACACATTGTTTTTTATGATATTTTGCGCGATCCATCATCGGCGCCGTGCTCACGCGGTATCCCAATGAACTGTTTTTCATCATGTTTTTGTCCAGTCACGCATCGAATCCACTCACTTGTGCAAGCCCGCGAGTTTAACTCATTGTGCTTTTGCTCATCCATAGTGAGGTTCTGAGTCACAAATCAAACTAAACTCAGGCTGAGCACCTTCGTTTTGGCAAGCCTCCTGACTTCTCGCTCGTGTGCGAGGCGCTCGCCCAGCTTAGATCTGGATCTCACTATCCTTGCGAGCGCCTGCAAATTCGTAGCCCAGGCCGGCGTGTCGCTTCCGTATTGATCGCGCCAGCACGCTAAACCGTGAGCTGCGCCCCGCGAGTTTGTCACGGTCTGGAAATCACAGTCTGTGATCTCAGCCGGCTCGTTCGCTATCGAAGTTCCGCACAGAGTGACTTGCATT
>NZ_LADU01000021.1 GCF_000961795.1 Hyphomonas sp. BRH_c22 | reverse complement strand
GAGCGCTACGGCCCTTACACCACGGTGTACAATCGCTTCAACAGATGGGCGAAGGCAGGCGTCTGGCTCAATGTTTTCAATGCCTTGGCGGAGCGATCTCCCGAATCTATGGCCTTCATCGACAGTTCGATCATCCGGGCCCACCAGCACGCCGCAGGCGGAAAAAAGGGGGCCCGGATAACGCCATCGGTCTCTCTCGTGGGGGACTGAGCACCAAGATCCATGCCGTGGTTGATGAGGCGGGCCTGCCGATCCGCCTGTCCCTGACGGCCGGTCAAGCCTCCGACAAGGCCGCCGCGCCTGCCCTTGTCGAGAGCCTGAAGACGGCCGCCCATGTCGTGGCTGATCGCGGGTATGATGCGCTCTCGCTGGTCGAGCAGATACGATCACGCGGGGCCGAGGCGCATATCCCCACCCAGCGCAACCGCAAGGCCCAGCGCTCCGTCAACAGAGCCATCTACAGCCAGCGCAATCTGGTCGAGCGATACTTCAACAAACTCAAGCATTTCAGGCGCATCGCAACCCGATTCGACAAACTCGCCAGAAACTACCTCGCCGCCGTCGCTATCGCTTCTGTCAGACTCTGGACACGCGCTTATGAGTCCACAACCTAGACGGCCGCGGCATCCCGCGCATCGACTTCGGCCTGCACATCCATGAACCGGCGCGTGAACTGGGTCACCCGCGGCACAATCTCCGTCCGGAAACGGGCGCCATTGAACACGCCATAATGGCCGACACCGGGCTGGATATAGTCCGCCTTCATGTCATCGGGAATGTTCACACAAAGATCGTGGGCCGCCTGCGTCTGGCCGATACCGGAAATATCGTCCTTCTCGCCCTCAACGGTCATCAGCGCGACGTCGCGAACGGCTTGCGGTTTCACCAGGCGCGTCCCGCGATACATGTAGATGCCGCGCGCAAGATGATGTTCCTGGAAAACGCGCTGGATGGTCTGCAGGTAGAACTCTTCCGTCAGGTCCAGCACTGACAGGTATTCATCATAGAATTCGCGGTGCTTTCCGGCATTGTCGCCGTCGCCTTCGATGAGGTGGTTGAAGAATTTCCACTGCGCATCGACATGGCGTCCCCAGTTCATGTTCATGAACGAGGCGAGTTGCACAAACCCCGGATAGACACGGCGCAACACGCCGGGATACGGCGCAGGCACAGTATGGATCATGTTCTCTTCGAACCAGCCGAATGACCGCTCCTCGGCCAGTTCGTTCGGCACGGTCGGGCTGCGGCGCGCATCAATGGGAGACCCCATGAACGTCATAGATGCCGGCCGCGCGGGATCATCATCCTCCGCCATCATTGAAATGGCCGCCAGGACCGGCGGACCCGGCTGGCAGACGCCCAGCACATGCGCGCCGCCGCCAATATGGGTCAGCATATCGCGGATATGATCAATATAGTCGTCGAGGTCGAACCGGCCGAGCCAGACCGGCGCCATGCGCGCATCCGACCAGTCGGTGATATAAACATCATGAGTCGGCAGGAAAGCTTCGACCGTCCCGCGCAGCAGCGATGCATAGTGCCCGGACAGGGGCGCGACAATCAGCATGCGCGGCAGAGGGGTTGATCCCGGCTTGCGCACGGCGGCCAGCTGGTCCGCATCCTTCCTGAAGTGCAGCAGGTTGCACCAGGGCGAGCGCCACGCGACAATCGGCGTCACATCCACGGCCGCGCTGTTCACGCGCACCGTGTCGATGCGCCATTCCGGCTTGCCATAGTAACGCGTTGAACTCTCGAAGACGTCAGCGAAGGCGGCGAGCGATTTGCCATATTCGGTCTGGCGCATCGGGTTCAGCGGAGAGAGAAGCGCGGCCCGGCCCGCCTTTGCGGCCAGTCGCATCGGCGCCATCGCCACGCGGTTCATTTCGACAAGTGAGTAAAGCATTGCGTTACAAACCTTTCATGCTGCATTGCAACATAAGTACAAGAATCCCCACTGGCAAACGGATTCACCAGACGGGCGTCCGACCGATTGCGCGCCCGAAGGATTGAATTTGTATGAAATTTTCAAATCCGACTGCCCGGACAGTTAAGAACCGGGTGCTTTATGTCAGGCTCCAGGGAGGACGAAGCCATGTTCCTGAAGTGCGCACCCAATCCTCACCGCGCCGGTCGCATGACCCGCGCCGTATTCATTGAAGACGTTCCCGGCCAGCGATTCGCGATTGACGCAGAGGAATTGCACAAGCGGCCCGAATTGCTGAATGCGTTCGGCACCAACATGTACGTCCGCTTCCGCGTCCTCGATGCTGTCGCCTATCTCATCTGCCTTCTCGGCGCGCTGGCATCCCTGGCCTTTATCTGGTGGGCCTTCCTGCCCGGCCTTGCCATCTGCGTGCTGATGCTGGCCACCAACCGGAAAACGGCAGGCGAAATCGCCCGAAAGGCCGCCAAGCGGTCAGTCGATGACTTCCGGGCCCTTCATGAAATGGGCTGTCTCTGGCTGGTCTACGCCTAGATACCGATCAGGCCGAGAATACCCGCGATCACGGCAATCAGCATGAACATCAGTGACAGGCTGACCGACACGGCCCGCTGATCCTTGCGGCTTGTCCGCACGCCTTTCGGGTTCTTGCCCTCTTTCGGTGCCAGCATCAGGCGCGTCGAGAAAAACCCGAACGCGGCCAGACCCGCCGTCACCGCCGCCGCCCAGCTCGTCGCCAGCATGAACAACGCCGTTGCCGCCAGCATGATGGCCGCAATCGGCGTCGCCGTCTGGTGCAGCAATTCGCGCACATGCCGGTCGGCCCGGCTGCCATCGAGCTTGTCGAAGCTGCAATTGGGCGAGGCAATCGTCACCACCCAGCCGGCACCGATGGCCATCGCGCTGGCCGCGACGCCCAGTCCGCCTGCATATTGCTGAATTTCTGTAATCATGGGCTCAGAATGAAGGATTCGGGCTGGAACGGGAAGCGATTTCATCCTGAGCCTGCCGCCTGCTGGAGCGTCACCCTGCCCGGCAAGTGAAACGTCAGCCGACACTCAGGGCGAGGACCCGGCTGATCGCCGCGCGTGGCAGGCCGCTCTCATGATGCCAGGTGTTGAACGCATCCTGCACCCTGGCGAGGTCGCGCTTGCTGGTCGCAGCCGGCGTGTCCAGCACGCCTTCGCGCACCAGCGCGGCACACACGTCCCCCGATGTGATCCAGCCATCCCAGCCGCAAAAGCGCAGGAAATACTGCCCGGTCGCCCCGCCCAGCCGCGATCCGCGCCTGTTGAGCTCTGCCATCAGGCCGACCTGATCGCCAGCGGGCCATGTTGCCAGGAACCTGCCGAACCCGCCTTCTTCCTGCTCGATCCGCGCCACCATTTTCGCATTGTCGAGCGTTGCCTTGATCTTTTGCCCATTGCGCACGATGCGCGCGTCGGACACGAGATCGGCCATCATCTCGTCGCCCAGGAAGGCCAGCCGGGCCGGATCGAAACCGAGGAAAGCAGCTTCAAACCCGTCCCATTTCGCATCGATGACTTTCCAGTTGAACCCGGCATTGAACACGCACCTTGTCATCACTGACAGCAACCGGTCAGCAGGCACCCTGGACATATCCGCCTGGGCATGCCCGTTCGCCGCCAGTTTCAATACCGCAGCCTGTCCGCCGTGATGCCCGGCGGCAAGGTGCAGGATCGGAACGAGCGGGCGCAATGCGTGATCTCCTAGCCGAGGGCGGTCTCATAGACCTTGGCATAATCGTCCGCCGTCATTTCCCTTGGATTGCCGGAATGGGCGAGGTCTTCCAGCGCGAAGGCAACGATGCCCGGCCCGTCCGCTGCCGTCAGGCCGATGTCGGACAATGTCTTCGGAATGCCGATTGCGTCGTTCAGGTCCTGGATGGCATCGCCGAGGTCGGCACTCGGTTTCAGCCCCATGGCCTGGCGCAGGCGGACATATTTCGCGTCCGCAGCCCCTTCATGGAACCGCAGGATATGCGGCAGGAAGATCGCGTTCAGCGTGCCATGGTGCAGCTTCTTCTCGTGCAGGCGGCCCGCCGCATGGCTGAGGGCATGCACGCCGCCAAGCCCCTTCACGAAGGCCAGCGCGCCTTCATAGCTCGCCATCATCATGTGCCAGCGCGCCTCTGGATCGGACCCATCCTTCACCGCGCGCTCCAGCCAGCCCTCACCCAGCGCGCGCACGATGCCGTCATAGCCGATGCCTTCCGCAGGCGGGTTTACGCTCGGCGTCAGCACAGCCTCGATACAGTGCGTCACCGCATCCATGCCCGTCGCCGCCGTCAGGAATGACGGCAGTCCGATGGTCAGCTCCGGGTCGCAGATCGCCGTGAGCGGGATCAGGTTGGGCGAGGCGAAGGTTTCCTTGCGGCCGTTTTCCATTGTCGTGATCATGCCGATAGACACTTCCGACCCCGTCCCGGCGGTCGTCGGAATTGCGATCAGAGGCGGGATCTTGCCGATCTTCTTCGCGCCGCCAATGATCGCGGCATAGTTTTCCAGCGGCTCGTCATGCGACGCCATCAGGCCGATCGCCTTTGCATGGTCCATCGACGACCCGCCGCCGACGGCGATGATGCCATCCGCGCCGCAATCCTTGTAGGCCTGCGTCGCGATCTTGGCCTGCTTCTCCGTCGGATTGGCGACGGTCTCCGCGAAGATGCCGGCGGGCGCACTGCCCAATGCGTCCACCACCTTGTCCAGTATGCCGGCCGCCTTGATGCCAGGATCCGTCACGATGAACGCCCGCTTGATACCGAGCTTCTGCGCGGTCACTTCCAGCCGCTCCAGCGCGCCGGAGTCAAAGATACAAGTCGTGAGGAAATTGATGACGGGCATGAGCGCTATCCTGTAATGGCCGTTTCCGGCATGGGTCCGGCAATCATGTTCCGCGCTTGTGCAGGCAAGTTCAAGCCTGCCCCATGGGGAAGGAGCCGGACATCACGCCGCACCGGGCGGTGACGCAAGTCTGGATTTCGGATGAATTAATCATGCTCCGACAAGACAGTTTCGTCCGCAATCGGGATTATTACCTATCCGGGCGCACATGCCGCGCGGTGCGGAGCCGCGCGTCAAAACGGGCAATTACGTTCGTAAAATCAATTGCCTACATCCCACACATCAATCAAGCATTGCGGGGTACAGACAAATGAAAAACCTATTCCTTAGCGCCCTTTTGGCCAGCGCAGCCTGGGCCGTCACCGGCGCGGCGGCTCATGCCGAAGACAATCCATGGATGTTGCGTGCGCGCGTGCTCGGTGTCATGCCGGACGAGAGCGGCACACTCAAGGCCGGTGGCGCCACGCTGCCAGGAGACGTCGATATTGCCGACCAGTATGTGCCGGAATTCGACATCACCTATTTCTTCACAAAGAACATCGCCGCCGAGCTGATCCTTGCGGTCACGCCGCATGATGTGAAGGCTGTGAATGTCACCGTTCCCGGCGCATTGACGGACGCCACGGTTGACCTCGGCGATGTCTGGCTGCTGCCGCCCACACTCACAGTGCAATACCACTTCACCGATATGGGCCAGTTCAAGCCCTATGTCGGCGCAGGCGTGAACGCGACATTCTTCTTCAACGAGGATGAGGGCTCCGTGGCCGACGGGATCAGCTATGATTCCAGCTTCGGCCCTGCCCTGCAGGCCGGCTTTGATTATGACCTTGACGGCGAACCGGGCGGCTGGGCGTTCAATGCCGACGTCAAGAAAATCTGGATCAACACCGATGTGACGGTCAATTTCACCACGGCCCTTGGTGCGACGGTGAACGCAGACGTCGATATCGACCCGGTCGTTTTCGGTGTCGGCCTCGGATACAAATTCTGAGTTTCTGCAGGCGGTCTGCCTCCCGATGGACCGCAACTGCAAACTCGAACCGCGCCTTTCATGGCGCGGTTTTTTTATGCATTGAAAACATTGCGCAAGCTCATCGGCGCTGTAGAGATTACGGCCATGAGCATTCTTTCCGTGAAAGACCTGACGGTCGACTTCGATACGCCTGACGGTGTCGTTAACGCCGTGCGCGGCATCAGCTTCGATGTTGCGGAAGGCGAATGCCTCGGGATTGTTGGCGAAAGCGGCTCCGGAAAGAGCCAGACGGCGCTCGCGGCGCTCGGACTGCTCGCCGGCAACGGCACGGCATCCGGCCATATCGACTTTGCCGGCACCGATATGCTCACCGCGCCCATCGAGACGCTTCGCAGGATACGCGGCGCCCAGATGTCGATGATCTTCCAGGATCCGCTCACCAGCCTGACCCCGCACATGACGGTCGGCGCGCAGATGCGGGAAGTTCTCGCCCTGCACAAGAACCTCAGAGGTGAGGCCGCCGACAAGCGCTGTGTCGAATGGCTGGAGAACGTGCGCATCCCGGAAGCTGCCCGCCGCATGGACCAGTTCCCGCATGAACTCTCCGGCGGCATGCGCCAGCGCGTGATGATCGCCATCGCCATGCTGTGCGGGCCGCGCCTGCTGCTGGCGGACGAGCCCACCACTGCGCTCGATGTGACGGTTCAGGCGCAGGTTCTCGACCTGATGAACGATCTCAAGCGTGACACCGGCACCGGTATTGCGCTGATCACCCACGACATGGGCGTCGTCGCCCGCATGTGCGACCGCGTCATCGTGATGCGGTATGGCGAGATCGTCGAACGCGGCAGCGTCGATGACATCTTCTACAATCCCCGGCACGATTATACGAAGATGCTGCTCGAGGCGGTGCCGCGCATCGACCAGCCAGACCGGCGTGGCCGCCCGACGCTGGGCCCGGCCCCCGATGCATCGGTCAAGCCGGTGCTTGAGGTCGACGACATGAAGATCCACTTCCCGATCCGGGTCAAAGGCGGCCTGTTTGGCAAGATAAAACCCCTGAAAGCGGTCAATGGCGTCTCCTTCGACCTGCGCCCCGGCGAAACGCTCGGCATCGTCGGCGAGTCCGGTTGCGGCAAGTCAACTCTGGCCCGCGGCGTCCTGCGCCTCATCCCGCCAACTGATGGCACCATCGCCTGGCTCGGCAAGGACATCACCAGGGCCGGAAAGTCAGAGATGGATGCCCTGCGCGACGATCTCCAGATCGTGTTTCAGGATCCGCTCGCCAGCCTCGACCCGCGCATGACTGTCGGCGCCTCGATTGCCGAGCCGCTTCAGGTCCATGAACCGCGCCTCAGCCGCGCAGAGCGGGACGAACGCGTGCAGGCCATCATGCCCCGGGTCGGCCTCGACCCCGCCCTCATCAACCGTTACCCGCACGAATTGTCGGGCGGCCAGAACCAGCGCGTCGGCATTGCCCGCGCAATGATCCTGAAGCCGAAACTCGTGATCTGCGACGAGGCGGTCTCTGCGCTCGACGTGTCGGTCCAGGCCCAGGTGGTCGACCTGTTGATCGAACTCCAGAAGGAATTCGGCCTTGCCATGATCTTCATCAGCCATGACCTCTCGGTCGTGCGCGAGATCAGCCACCGCGTCATGGTGCTTTATCTCGGCCGCGTCGTCGAACTGGCCGGCCGCACGGCCATCTACGAAGACGCCCGCCATCCCTACACCCGCGCCCTGATCGCCGCCGTGCCTGCCGCCGACCCGAAACTCGAACGCACCCGCGAACGGATCAAGCTCACCGGCGACCTGCCGAGCCCGCTGGACAGCCGCGCACCGCTCCGCTTCCTGAAGTCGAAGCGCGTCGGCGACCCTGACGCCGAGCAATACCAGCCGCAACTGGTTGAAATCGCGCCGGGTCATCTTGTTGCCGAACATGACGCCGTCCTGGGCTCAGACGGGCTCCATATCAGCTGACTTCACCACGTTCAGGCTCCGCCACGCCCGGCCCACATCCTTGCCTCGCTCCCTCATACGCCTGACACACCCCACCTTGCCCTTGCAGGGCTGCGCGAATAGGGTGCGCCCGACTTCATCCGGGACCTCCAGAATGCCTGATACACTGACCTCCGCCTTGCCCGTGACGCTGTCTGATATCGAAGCCGCTGCCCGCGTGCTTGATGGCCAGATCGTGCGCACCCCGATGCATCATTCGCGGACGCTTTCTGCCATTACCGGTGCAGACGTGTGGGTGAAGTTCGAGAACCTCCAGTTCACGGCGGCCTTCAAGGAGCGCGGCGCGCTCAACCGTCTCTCCCACCTGAGTGAGGCGCAGAAACAGGCTGGCGTCATCGCGGCTTCGGCCGGCAACCATTCGCAGGGCGTCGCCTACCACGCCCGCCGTCTCGGCATCCCCGCAACCATCGTCATGCCCCGCACCACTCCCTTCAGCAAGGTGGAGCAAACCCGCAGCCATGGCGCGACCATCGTGCTCCACGGCCTGAGCTTCGACGAGGCCAAGGTCGAAGCCTACAATATCTGCCAGCGCGAAGGCCTGACCTTCATCCACCCCTTCGACGACCCGCATGTCATCGCGGGCCAGGGCACGATCGCCCTTGAAATGCTGGCGGAAAATCCGGATCTCGATACCCTGGTCATCCCGATTGGCGGCGGCGGCCTGATCGCCGGCATGGCCATCGCAGCCAAGGGCATCAACCCGGACATCCGCATTGTCGGCGTTGAAGCCTCCATGTATCCGGCCATGCTTTGCGAGCTTGAAGGCCGTGAAGTGAAGGTGGGCGGCGCAACCATTGCTGAAGGCATTGCCGTGCGCGATGTCGGCCGCCTTCCGCTCCGCATCGCCCGGGAACTCGTGGACGAAGTCCTGCTGGTCGAGGAGGAGCATCTCGAACAGGCAATCACGCTCTATGTGAATGTCGAGAAGACCGTGGCCGAAGGCGCCGGCGCCGCCGGGCTGGCCGCCCTGCTCGCCCATCCCGGCAAGTTCAAGGGCCGCAAGATTGGCCTTGTTCTCTGCGGCGGCAATATCGACACGCGCCTTCTGGCGTCAGTTCTGACCCGCGCCCTGGTGCGCGAGAAACGCCTCGCCTCGATCCGCATCGTCGGGGATGACCGGCCCGGGCTCCTCGCCCTCGTTTCGAAGATCATCGGCGACAATGGCGCCAATATCATGGAAGTCGCGCATAACCGGCTGGCGCTGGACGTGCCTGCCAAGGGCGCAGAATTCGACATCCTGATCGAGACACGCGACGCCAATCATACGCAGGATGTCATCGACGCCCTGACGGCCGAAGGTTACCCGCCGCGCGCCCTGTAGCCGCAGGATGACTTGCGGGGAAAAGCGCCCTAGAACCCCCGCGAACCCAGAATTCAGACGGAGCAAGACCCAAGATGATCCGCACACTCGCTGCAGCCTGCGCTGCATTCTTCATGATCGCTGCCTGCAGCCAGACCAAGGACTTTTCCGACGTGAACGCGCCATTCGAACAATACCTGCCCTGGGATGCCGCCGGCAAGAATGTGAAATCCGCCGAAGGCGGCCTGCAATATGTCGTGCTGAATGAAGGCGCGAAAGGCGGCAAGTCGCCGACCGCGACCGACCTGGTGAGCGTCAATTACGATGGTCGCACGGCGGCGGGCGAAAAGTTCGACAGCTCCTTCGATCGCGGCGAGCCTGTCTCCTTCAAGCTGAACCAGGTCATTCCCGGCTGGACCCAGGGCCTCCAGCTGATGAGCGAAGGCGATGATTATCTCTTCTACATCCCGACCGCACTCGCCTATGGCGACCGTCCGCGTCCCGGCAGCGTCATCAAGCCGGGCGACGATCTCGTTTTCCGTGTCCAGCTGCTCGAAGTGATGGAACCCAAAGTCTCCGACACAGCTGCATGGGCAGAATACACGCCGTGGAACTCGGAGCGGCCCGAGGTGAAGAAAACCGGCTCCGGGCTTGAATACGTCGTGCTGGCCAGCGGCGATCCATCGGGCCCGTCACCTGAGAATGGTGAAATGGTCTCGGTCCATTATGAAGGCCGCCTCGCTGAAACCGGCGACCTTTTCGACAGCTCGTTTGAGCGCGGA
The DNA here is from genome assembly GCF_000961795.1 of Hyphomonas sp. BRH_c22. Classification (GTDB taxonomy): domain Bacteria; phylum Pseudomonadota; class Alphaproteobacteria; order Caulobacterales; family Hyphomonadaceae; genus Hyphomonas. The sequence goes on along the minus strand of NZ_LADU01000021.1, from coordinate 41,320 downwards.
GAGCCAGCTGTATTCCCGTCGAACCAGCTGATCCAGGGATGGGTCGAAGCGCTCGAAATGATGCGCCCCGGCGACCGCTGGATGCTCTACATTCCGTCCGATCTCGGCTATGGCGCAACCGGCACGCCCGGTGGTCCCATCCCGCCGAATGCCCCGCTCGTGTTCGAAGTCGAAATGATGGACGTGATGAAGCGCGGCTAGGCGCAGGCCCAACCGGGGGAAATGGAATGACCATCACAGCTGACACGCTTGCCCGGATCGCCCTCCAGGCTGGCGCCGTGATCATGGATATCTACGAAAGCAATTTTGACGTCGACCAGAAGGGCGATGCCTCTCCGGTAACCGCAGCAGACCAGAAAGCCGAAGCGCTCATTCTGGCTGCTCTGGCAGAAGCTGATCCGAGCCTGATGGTGATTGCCGAAGAGGAGGCCAGTGAAGGCCGCGTGCCCGAACACGGGCATCGCTTCGCGCTCGTGGACCCGCTCGACGGCACCCGCGAATTCGTCAGCCGCAACGGCGAATTCACGGTCAATATCGCGATCATCGAACATGGCCGGCCAGTCATGGGCGTGGTCTATGCGCCGGCCAGGAATCGCCTCTTCGTCGCCGAGAGCCACAATTCAGGCTGGCAGGCCGAAGCCGCTCCGGGCGCCGACGTACCGACAGAACGCACACCGCTGCGCATCCGTGCTTGCCCGGCAGCGGGCGTCACGGCCATCGCCTCAAAATCCCATCGCACCCCGGAAACCGATCTCTGGCTGGACAAGCACAAGGTGCGCGAAACGCTGAGCGCGGGCTCCTCATTGAAATTCTGCCTCATCGCGGCGGGCGAAGCCGACCTCTACCCCCGCATGGGCCGCACGATGGAATGGGACACGGCAGCCGGCCAGGCCGTCGTCGAAGCTGCAGGTGGCCGCGTCCTGACTGAAGACGGCACGCCGCTTCTCTATGGCAAACGCGAGCGCGGCTACGATAATCCGCACTTCATCGTGTATGGCGACGTCACGCCCTGCTGAATCTGTCGCTTTCTCTCGATTAAATGTGACAAATCTGCCAAGGAATGAGCCGGGAGACGAGGCGTATGGCACGGCATTATTTCGGAACCGACGGCATTCGTGGCCGCGTGAACCAGCAGCCCATGACGACCGAAAGCACATTGCGGCTGGCGATTGCGGCGGCCCGCACCTTCGCGCCAGACGGTGAAGGCACGGTCATCATCGGCCGCGACACGCGCCGCTCCGGCGAGATGATCGAAGCCGCGCTTGTGGCCGGCCTGACCAGCATGGGCCTGACGCCTCTGCTCGCCGGAATCGTGCCCACGCCCGCCGTCGCCATGACCACCCGCACGTCGAAGGCCCGCTTCGGGCTCATGGTGTCCGCCTCGCACAACAAATACGAAGACAATGGCATCAAACTGTTCAGCCCTGATGGCCTGAAGTTTGACGATCCGACCGAGGAAGCACTCGAAGCCGCGATGGCCACGGCTCTCGAAGGCACCTATGCCGATCCGGGCAGTATCGCCGCGCCGCAACGCCTGACGGGCGTCGGCGACGACTATGTCCGCAGCTGCCTCGCCACAGTGAGCGCGGGCAGCCGGATACGCGGCATGAAGATCGTGCTCGACTGCGCCCATGGCGCAGGATTCCAGGTGGCGCCCGAAGCACTGCTGGATTGCGGGGCAGACCTGACCGTCATCGGCGCCGCTCCTGACGGGATCAACATCAATGCCGGATTCGGATCGACCGATACGTCCGCGCTGAAAGCGGCCGTTCGCGAGCACCGCGCCGATATCGGGCTCGCCCTTGATGGCGATGCCGACCGGGTCATCGTGGTTGACGAAACCGGTAGCGAAATCGACGGCGACCAGGTCATGGCCCTGATCGCGCGGGAACTGCACGCCAAGGGACGCCTGAAGGGCGGCGGCATGGTGTCCACCGTCATGTCCAACATGGGGCTTGACCAGTATCTCCAGACGCTCGGCCTGACACTGGCCCGCACACGGGTCGGTGACCGCTATGTCGGTGAACACATGCGCGCGCATGGATTCAACTTTGGCGGCGAACCTTCCGGCCACATCATTCTGTCAGACGTTTCAACGACCGGGGACGGATTGCTTGCCGGGCTGCACGTTTTGTCCGTACTCGCAGAAAGCGGGCAGCCAATGTCCGCGCTCGGACGCGTGTTTGATCCTGCGCCACAGGAACTGGTCAACATTCGCTACACGGGCATAAACCCGATGGACAGCGGCCGCGTGAAAGCGGCCATCGGGGAAGCCGAAGCGCTGATGGGCGCGCGCGGCCGCATGGTCGTGCGCAAATCGGGCACCGAACCCCTGATCCGCGTCATGGCCGAAGCCCTCGAGGCAAATCTCATGGCAGAGGCGCTCCAGATCGTCGTCGACGCCGTCAACAGCGAAACCTGAAGCCGCTTTCCGTAGCGGAGACAAGGAATTTTGCCTGAACTGCCCCCACGTCACAGGGTGTTTTCAGGCTCTCAACACGCCCTCACCGCTGGCCAACGGAGCCAATTCAAATACACTGGAGGAAACCTCAAAAAATTCTGACCGGGAGAACGCAGCCATGGCCGAAGGGCAAACCTTGCCGCAATTTCGCCTGTTGCCGATGAAGGCACCAGACATCCAGATGACGCGCAAAGACAGTGGCGCCATCTATCTTACACCGCGCCAGGCGCCCGGTAATCGCCCCCAGACCGTGCCGCATTGTCTTGACCAGCGCGCCGGCGAACACCCGGACCGCCCCTTCCTGCGGGAACGCGATCTGGTCTCGGGAGAGTGGCAGACCCTGACCTATGGCGAAGCCAAGGCGATCACTGACAGCCTCGCCCAGGCCTTCCTCGATCTTGGCGCAGGCCCCGACGCGCCGGTGATGATCCTGTCAGCCAACTCCACCCGCGCCGCCATGGTCATACTCGCGGCCCAGAAAATTGGCGCGCCGGCCGCCCCGATTTCGGTGCCATACTCCCTGATGTCCTCCGACTTCGAGAAGTTGAGACATTGCTTTGGCGCCGTAAAGCCCGCCATCATTTTTGCCGAGCATTACAAATCGTTCCGCAGCGCGATTGCCGCGCTCGGCAATACAGACTGCAAGGTAATCTCCGCTGATCCGGGCGGCGACAACACGGTTCGTCAATATGACGACCTTGCCGCCACCGTGCCCACTGAAGATGTCGCGAAGGCCATGGCCAGCCTTAACGATGACTCCATCGGCAAATACCTGTTCACCTCCGGCTCGACCGGCCTGCCCAAGCCCGTGCCCACCACGCAAGGCGCAATGTGTTCGATGATCAGCGGCCAGGAAGGCCTGCGCGACGATTCGCGTGACCCTGAACACGATCCGGACCAGGTCCACAACGTGCTCGACTGGCTGCCCTGGAACCACATTTCCGGGTCGAACGTGAATTTCAATGGCGCCATCTGGAACGGGGCCACATTCTGGATCGACGACGGCAAACCCACTCCGGCCCTCTTCCAGCGCACGATTGACAATATCCGCGACTGCTCGCCGTCCTCATTCGGCACGGCGCCCATCGCGCTCGCCATGCTGGCCGACGCCATGGAAGCAGACGACACGCTGCTCGAAGCCTTCTTCAAGAATATGCGCTCCATCGGATATGGCGGTGCAACGCTATCGGACGATCTCTATGACCGGCTGCAGGCGCTTGCCATCAAGGCGACCGGGCGGCGCATTCCCATCATCACCATGTACGGCGCCACCGAAACCCAGGGCATCACCGTCGTTCACTGGGAAGCCGAGCGCGTCGGCCTCATTGGCCTGCCCCTTCCGGGCATGACCCTGAAACTCGTTCCCAACGGGGCGAAGCTCGAAGTGCGCGTCAAGGGCCCCTCCGTCATGCCCGGTTATCTCGACAGCCCGGAAAAGAATGCAGAAGTGTTCGATGAAGAAGGCTATTACTGCCTTGGCGACGCGGTCACATTCGTCGATGAAGACCATCCGGAAAAAGGCCTCATCTTTGACGGCCGCGTTGGCGAGGACTTCAAGCTGTCGTCCGGAACATGGGTCAGCGTCGGCACCCTGCGGCCTGACTTTGTTGCCGCCTGCTCGCCGCTCATCTTCGATGCCGTGATTGCAGGCCAGGACAAGAATTTCGCGTCTGCCATGGTCTGGCCGTCTCAGGCCGTGCTCGAGCAATACTTCAAGGCGGCAGACGGCGATCAGGCTAAGGGTCTCAAGGCATTCACGGATGATGTCGCCAACAGGGCGAAAGCCTTCAATGCCGGCGAGCCCGGTTCTTCACGCCGCATCAAGCGCCTCCTCGTGCTCACCGAGCCGCCGTCGATTGATGCCGGCGAGATCACCGACAAGGGCTATGTGAACCAGCGCCTCGTGATCGACCGCCGCGCCGGTCTGGTGGCGGGTATCTATGCCGACCCACCGGCCGAAGGGGTCGTCCAGCTTTAGTCCGCCTGCGTTTTAAAACCTTGTCAGGAATTGTTCGGTAGACTGTCCGCCACTCGGGAGGACAGTCTCATGACGTTCGATGCTCGCGGAGGCAAGCCTCCCGCGTCCAGGAACAATGCCTTGTTCGCTGTCGCGGTTGTCGCCGTGGTCGGCGGCGCATTCATGCTTACCCTGAACTATTCCGGCGCGCCAAAGGCCGGCCCGGCAGACGCGCCCCCGCATACAATCTCTGCGGCTGCACAAGCGCCTGCAGTGCAGGCACCATCCGGCTGGACGTCAATGCCCGCGAAGACGTATTTCGCAACGCTCTCACGCGTCGACCCGGACGCATCCAGCTCGCTCACCAGGCGCCTCGCCAAAGTGAGCGGGAAGCCGCTGGCCGAGCAGTCCGAAGTCGTTTTCGAACATGCCGCCGGCCTGCTGAAAGATCACGCTGCCGATCTCGCCCGGGCTGACGTGCGCCATCTCGACGACATTCTCGTGATGACCCGCGACCGCCTCCGGTCAGCGTCCCAGTCCGGCAGCTCCTGGTGCCAGGGCGCCAGGTTCGCCGATCTCGACCAGGCAAGCTTTGCCGACAGGGCTGCGCTGAACCGTGAACTGAAAATGCTGGAAGAACCACTGCGCGACTACGGGCTGGAACTGGTCACACACCTCCTCGTCGCCATCGAGGACGCACGCAGCCATCCGGTCAGCCGCGGCGCACTCACGCAGACCGACAAGGCCGCCATGCAGGGGGTCATGATGTCCATGCTATCGGACCCTCAGGTCATGCCCCTTCTGATGGCGGCGCAGACCGGAGGGGATGCGCATAAGCTCGTCACATCGCTCAACGTGTGCGATCTCGGCGCCACGGCGGTCACCGCCATCAAGACGCTGCCGCAGGATACCAAGGGCCGCGCCTTTGCCGATTTGGTGCGCCAGATGGAACTCGGTGGTGGCGACTTCGTCCGCCTCAGCCAGTTCTAGGCGCAGGCCTCTCAGGCATTTGGGCGCGTCCTCAGGATTGTGCCTTCACAAGACCTGAATTCGCTCCCATCTTGCGGCCATGACGCTCGACGAATCCTTTCGGCAATTCATGGAACGGTTCCACGTGCCAGACCTTTCGCGTCTGGACTGGAAGAATTCGACCGACAAGCTGCGCCAGCAATTCTACGTCGCCAGCCGGGCGATCGAGCGCGATGCGCCTGAAATGGCCGACATCTCCCTGCTCACGGTGGCCGGCGCAGCCGGCCCGCTCAAGGCGCGCCTCTATACGCCACTGGGCGCCGGAATTCCGCCGGGCCCTGGCATCGTCTTCTTCCATGGCGGCGGGTTCATGCTGGGCGATCTCGACAGCCATGACATGGTCTGCAAGCGGCTCGCGGAAGGCGCTCGCTGCCGGGTGATCTCCATCGACTACAGGCTCGCGCCGGAGAACACCTTCCCTGCTGCGCATGAAGACGCCCTCGCGTCCTGGACCTGGATCGTCAGCAACGCGGCCAGGCTGGGCCTTGACCCCGACCGGCTGGCGGTCAGCGGCGACAGTGCCGGCGGAAACCTGTCGGCCTATCTGGCGCAGGAAATGAACCGGACCGGCGGCCCGCGGCCCGCCTTCCAGCTGCTGCTCTACCCGCTCGTCCAGTTCGTCGACATCCGGACCAAGAAGATGAGCTTCCAGGAGGGCGGCTTCTTCATATCCGCCAACCTGTTCGAATATTTCCGGGACAGTTACATCACTGATGAAAGCCAGCGCATGGACGTGCGCGTGTCGCCCCTGTTCGCCGGCCCGGATGCGTTCAAGGGCCTGCCGCCAGCCCATTTCGTGCTGTGTGGCTGGGACCCGCTGAAGGATGAAGGCCTCGCCTATGCCGACAAGATGGCCAGTTTCGGCGTGCCGGTCACCGTGCGCGAGCATGCCGGCATGGTCCACGGATTCATGAACATGACGGCCCTCTCCGACACGGTCCGCCTGGCCATCCGCGACGCCGGTCATGTTGTCGGCAAGGCGCTCGGCGCTGTCTGATTCGGCTGATTTAATCATCCCTTAACTCACCGTTGCATTTTTGCGACGGTACCCGGCAATCTCGCATGGCCTGCCCTGCACCCCTTCCTCCGCGGGGCCATTGCGCCGTATGGGTAGGTCCGCAGCCAACCTCCTCCCAGGGCCTACGGGCTGCGCTTAGAAACTTGTAAAATCCAGAGGAAACACAGAATGAATTTCAAGAAAATGCTGGCTCTGTCAGCATCAGTGGCCGTATTTGCCGCAGGTTCGGCTATCGCCCAGGAAGCGGATGCAGCACCGGCCCGCGAAAGCGCCGTCGACCGTATTCTCGGCACAGTCACCGTCACCGCCACCAAGAAAGCCAATGTCGAGAACGTGCAGGACGTGCCGCTGGCCGTCACCGCATTCAACAGCGACACGCTCGACGCGCTCAAGGTCAACGACCTGCAGGGCCTGAGCTACTCCACCCCGAACGTTTCGCTCGAAGATGTCGGCACGTCGAAAGGCGTCGCGAACTTCTCGATCCGCGGACTCGGCATCAACTCGTCGATCCCGTCAGTCGATCCGACGGTCGGCGTCTTCGTCGATGGTGTGTATCTCGGCGTGAACTCGGGCGTCGTGCTCGACCTGTTCGACCTTGACAGCGTTGAAATCCTCCGCGGCCCGCAAGGCCTGCTGTTTGGACGCAACACGACCGGCGGCGCCGTCCTGATCAATACCGGCAACCCGACCGACGAGTTCCGCTACAAGGCGCGCGCCACGGTCGAAACCCCGATCGACGATGGTCGCGGCGGTCCGAACACGACCCTTCAGGCCACGGTTTCCGGCCCGCTCGTCCAGGACAAGCTGAACGGTAAGCTCGGCATTTATCACAATTTCGATGACGGTTACTTCAAGAACCTCGCCACCGACGACAATCTCGGCGAATCCCACACGACGATCGTGCGCGGTGCCCTTGAGTGGATGCCGACCGAAGACCTCACCTTCCTCGGCAAGGTCGAAAACTTCCAGACGGAAGGAGACGGCCCCAACGGCCAGAACCGCGGCTTTTATGACCGTGGCAGCTTCGACATCGCCATCAACAATCCGGGCTTCCTGAAGAACGACACCACGTTCGCCACGCTCCGCACGGATCTTGATGTCGACTTCGGCAACGGCACGATCACGAATATCATCGGTTACCGCGAAGTCGATTCCACGACGAGCGCCGACATTGACGCTACGCCGCTCACCCTGTTCCACTCGGGTTCGGAATTTGCCCAGGAGCAATTCTCCGAAGAGCTGCGTTACTCCGGCACGTTCGACAAGGCAGACGTCACGGTTGGCGGTTTCTACTTCACCCAGGAAGTTGGCTACACTGAACGCCGCGACCTGTCGACCACACGCCCCGCGACATTCCCGGCCGACCTCGACTGGGAATTCAATGGCGGCGGCCGCCAGGACCACACGGTCTACGGCATCTTCGGCCAGGTTGACTATGCCTTCACCGAAAAGCTGACCGGCATCTTCGGCCTGCGTTACGGCTATGAAGAGAAGGACGTGGACATCACCTATCTGCGTCCGCGCCCGAACTGCTCCGTGGTCAATGCAACCTGCCCGACCACCGGCACCAACCCGTATATCACCGGCGAGCCGAACGGCTTCACCGACAAGGAAGACTGGAGCGAAGTCACGCCAAAGCTCGGCGTGCAATACTTCCACACCGACGATACCCAGTTCTACGGCACCTACACCAAGGGTTTCCGTTCGGGTGGCTACAACTTCCGCATCACGAACGCTCTCGCTTTCGAAGCGCTCTTCCCGCCAACGGGTTCGCGCGCCTTTGATGCGGAAAAAGTCGACAGCTTCGAAATCGGCATGAAGCACACCACGTCCGATGGCCGGGGCCAGCTCAACGCTGCCGTGTTCCTGAACGACATCAAGGACATGCAACGCGAGCTGAACCTCTCCTCGCCAACGTCCGGTGTCGCCCAGACGATCATCAACACAGCCGACGCCGAGATCCTCGGTCTCGAGCTTGAAGGCCGCTACGCCCTGACGGATTCGTTCCTCGTCACGGCCAATATCGGGCTGATCGACGCCGAATACACCAAGGTCATCTATGACATCTCGGGTGACGGCGTGGTGGACGGCGATGATCTCGCCCTTGCCCTGCCCCGTGTGCCGGAAGCCACTTACGGCTTCGCGCTCATCCACGATTACGACATGGCCGACCGTGGCTCGCTCGTATCGCGCCTGACGTTCCAGCACCGCGACAAGAACGCATTCACCGACAACAATTTCGGCTGGATGAGCGCGGCTGACCAGCTGGACGCGAACCTGACCTGGAACACGCCAATGGACGGCGTCTCCGTGTCCCTGTTCGGCAAGAACCTGATCGACGAATCGATTGCTGGCGGCGACACGCAAGTGCCGTTCGACGGCGCACTGGCCGGCTTCGCGCCGGGCGGCGAAAACAACTCGACCGGCGTCGACGTGCCGTTCGGTGCCAACCCGTCTGCCGGCACCTTCTCGCCGCTGCAGAAGGGCCGCCTCATCGGCATCGAGTTTACGATCAGCCGCTAGGCGTTCCAGACCTCACCCCCAAAAGGAAAGGGCGGCCCTTGGGGCCGCCCTTTTTATTTGTGTGCTGTTTGACGCAGGGCCTAGTTGCCCGATCCGCCAAACCGCTTGGTGACGCTGATCTTGAACGTACGCCCGAACGGGTTGTGCGTATAGGGATCATAGCTGACATCGAAGGCCGCAAATGGCGGATCTTCGTCCGTCACGTTGACCACGGAGAGACCGATATCGAGGTCCAGCGGGGTCGACTGCCAGTTATAGAACAGGTCGAACGTCGTCTGGCTGTCAATCTTCTCGCCGACACCGCCACGGGCGGCCGCTGCGCGTTCGTCCTTGTAGCTGTCAATATGGCGCATGACGGCCCGGAAGTTATGGTCGCCCAGGCCGTAATTGGCAAACAGGTTCGCCTTCCATTGCGGCATGGAGCGGGTGAAGTTCGACCGGTTGAACTGGCCGACATAATCACCCCCGCCAATGGCCAGGCCCTCGACGAAGTAAGGGTCCACATCATACTCGATGATGTAGGTGGCATCGGCGCCAACGCCGAACTCGCCGCCATTGCTCATGTCCCAGGTGTTCTGCATCCGCAGGTCGAAACCCGACGTCTTGATGTCAGGACCGTTGGTCACATTGGTGCGGACACGGGCAATCGTGGCCGCTGTCGGTGCCGACGGATCATTGAACGTGATCCGCGCCAGGATGGCATCATCATCCGTTGTCGGCGTGGCCAGCGCGGCAACCGCCGCATTCACGATATTCGCCTGCTCTTCCACGATGACCGGATCAGAGAAGTCGAAATTGTAATAGTCGAGCGAGGCAAAGAAATTGCCCATCTCATAGATGCCGCCAAGGTTGAAGCTGAACGCCGATTCCGGCTTCAGGTCCGGATTGCCGAACGTGTCGACGGCCTTGAACGCCGACGCTGCAGAGATGAACTGCAGGCTGGTGCCTACGCCGCCGAGCTGGTTCAGCGTCGGTCCCTTGAACGAGGTCTGGGCCGAGCCGCGCAGGGCGAAATTGTCGGTCAGGGTCCACTTGGCCGCGACTTTCGGGTCGAAGGTCGAACCGATTTCGCCACCATAATCCTCGTAACGCACAGCCGCCTGGATATCGACATTGTCGAACAGGGGGATCTGCAATTCACCGAAGATGGCATAGATCGTCTGCTCTTCGTCGGCAGGCGTCGTGCCGGCAAGGAACGAGTAGGGGCCAGTGCCGCCGGGTCCCGGCGTTACCGTCAGGTCGGTCAGGGCCGATGGCTCAACCTTGTAGCTTTCCCGGCGAACCTGAACACCTGCCGCCCAGCCGACGCTGCCGCCCGCTGCCTGCACATTGCTCTGGCCGGAGAAGACACCGTCGAAGACCAGCAGGTCTGTCGTGGCAACCGTCAGGGTCGGATCCGTTATCCAGTCAGCCAGTGTGACCGAGTTTTCGAGCCCCGGAACATAGTTCGGGTTGGCCTCGCCGGTCAGGGCATTGGCCGGAATGGCATTCGAGAAGGGATTGTAATATTCGCAAGCCCCTGCCCCGGCAACCAGCGTGCCGGCATAGCCGGCCGCATAGGGCACCGTGCCCGTGGCCGGATCGGCACCCGTGTTCGGATCGGTACACACACCGAACCCGCGCAGGGCCGAAGTCAGGCCGGTAATATAGGTATCATTTGTCACACGTTCGGCTTCCGTCGTCGAATAGGAGAGCGCCGCATCATAGTGCACCCCATTGTCGAAATCACCGACCAGAGAGCCCGAACCGCGCCAGGTTTCGCTGGTGCGATAGCCTTCCTGTGAGCTGCCCGTTCCGGGGAACGCGCCCCAGCCAAAAGAACGGCCGATGTACTTCAGGCCAACCGCCGAGCCGGGTAGAGTGGTACCTGGGTTGTCAGATAGGTACTGTAGCAGACCGGGATGATTAAACGGCACATCCTGATTCAGCAACGCTTGAGGTGGATAAGAGGGGGAGGTCTTCCAAGTCGGGACATCCGTATAGGCATAGAGAAGCTCGAAGTGTACTTCGGCGCCATTGGACAGGTTCCGGTTGTATTCGGAGAAGACCTGGTAGCGTTCTTCTTCCTCGACCAGGTTGTCGAAATTGGTGAACTGGAAATAGCAGGTTCCTTCGCTTGGCGGTATGAAACCACCAACTGCGGTACATCCTGAGTCGTTGAAGGAGCCGATAGGACCAAACCCATCTGGCAAATCAGGCCTTGGACCGATAATTGCGTAGTATCCCGGATTTGAGAGCGACGACCAGCCGCCTACCGGGTTGTCCGCATAAGACGGGACCGCCCAGTCTTTTTCGATAAGGCCGACTTCGCTGCGCTTGTTATAGCCAACCGAGGTGACCCAGCTGAAGTTCGAGCCCTGCAGACCATAGGCGGCAGAGATGTCGTAATCGCCGTCCGAGCCGTCGAACTGCGAATAGGATCCGCCGACCTCAAAGCCGTCAAGGTCGCGATTGGTGATGAAGTTCACAACGCCGGCAATGGCGTCCGAACCGTAAAGCGCCGCAGCGCCGTCTTTCAGCACTTCGATCCGGCCGATGGCGGCCGTCGGGATATTGTTCGTGTCGACGAAGAGCTGCGCCTGCTCACCGATCGAATAGGGGTGGTATGTCTGGCGGTGGCCGTTGATCAGCACCAGTGTCCGTGCAGGGCCAAGGCCGCGCAGGTTGATGTTCGACGTGCCTTCCAGGCCGTTCGAGGCGAACTGGTTGGTCTGGCCGTCAACACCCGAGGACGGGCCAAGGTTGCGGATCAGTTCCGTAATCGATGGCTGGCCTTCCAGTTTCAGGTCGCCCGCCGTCAGGACGTCAACCGGGAGGGCCGCATCTTCCGGCGTACCCTGGATGAATGAACCGGTCACGGTGACCGTCGAAAGTTTCCGCGTGCTCTCGTCTGTCTCTTCCTGCGCAAAGGCGGGCAGAGCCGTCGTAAGCGCAAGGGCAGACGCCCCCAGCACCAATCGTGTGGTAAATCTCATTTGGTTTCCTCCGTTTATACCTGTGATGACCCCCCCGGTGTATCCGGATGTTTTCCTCACTGTGACCAACAATAGCGACGACCTGACGCAACGATAGAGGCCAACTATGCTGCACTGCAATATCGCAATCCAGCCATGCAATGGCGCAAACCTGTTGCGAAACACCGTGAAATCAGGTCAAAAACGAATGGATGTTGCGCGAATCCCCCCACTCCGTCCCCTTTCTTGCGCTGGCAGATCATTTCGCAGATGCGGTAGAACCCGCCAACTTTCCTGAACAAGTGTTGCGCTTTCGCAACCGTCGCTGGGCTAACGCCATCGACCTGAACGGTCTGGATGATCGCCAGTGGCTACAGTACTTCGGGCAATTCGATCCCCTGCCGGGAAATCTGCCCCGCCCGCTGGCCATGCGCTATCACGGCCACCAGTTCGGAACCTACAACCCTCAGTTGGGCGACGGGCGGGGCTTCCTCTACGCGCAGGTGCACGACCGGACGGGCCGCCTGCTCGATCTCGGCACCAAGGGCTCCGGCCAGACGCCCTGGTCGCGGCAGGGCGATGGCCGCCTGACGCTCAAGGGCGGCGTCCGCGAAATCCTCGCCGCCACCTATCTCGAAACACTCGGCGTGCACACGTCAAAGGCCTTCAGCCTGGTCGAAACAGGCGAGCAGCTGCATCGCAATGACGAACCCTCGCCCGCGCGCGGCGCTGTGCTGGTGCGCCTGTCGGAAAGCCATATCCGTTTCGGCACGTTCCAGCGGGCCGCCTATCTCGACGACCGCGACGGCCTTGGCCAGCTTGTCGACTATTGCGTCGCCCAGTTCCATCCCGGCGCCAATGACCCGGACATGGCCACGCGGGCCGTGAACCTGCTCGGCCACATCACGCGCGCCACCGCCAGCATGATCGGCCAGTGGATGGCTGCCGGTTTCGTGCACGGCGTCATGAATACCGACAATTTCAACGTCACCGGCGAAACCTTCGATTTCGGCCCGTGGCGCTTCCTGCCCGTGTCTGACCCGAACTTCACCGCCGCCTATTTCGACGAGAATGGCCTCTACCGCTTCGGCCGCCAGCCGACGCAGGGCGCTTGGGCGTTGCAGCAGCTCGCCTCAGCCCTCCTGCCGCTGGCCGATACCGACGATCTCGTCCGCGGCCTTGCGCCTTATGAGGCGGCCTACCAGCAGGCCTTCGCCGCCCATACGCACCTGCTGCTCGGGCTCGAAGGCTCTGGCGACCTGCGCACCGACCTCACCTTCCTGCAGGGCCTCTATGGCTGGATGACCGCCTGCGGCGCGTCCTGGCCGCAAACCTTCTTCGACCTCTATGGTGGCACGGCCAGCGAGGCCCGCATGAAGGCCTCGCCGCAGGCCGGGCTCTACCAGGCGGAGGCCTTCGCGCCTGTCCGCGATTTCCTCGCCGCCCGCACGCCAGCCCATGCCGGCCGGCTGTCCCTGCCCTACTTCCAGGCCACCGCCCCGGTCACGATGCTGATCGAGGATGTCGAGGCGCTCTGGGAGCCGATCGCCGCAGAGGATGACTGGTCGGCCTTCGAGGCGAAAATGGAACACCTTGAGGCCGCGCGCCTCGCCCTCGCCCCCTGACGGCCCCACAAACCCCCACATCACCCCTTCCGGCCCCTCGCCGGCCCCGGGATGTGCCACGCTTCGGCCCCTAGACCGCCTTGCGCCCGCCGCCGCCCTGGCGGGCCAGCCACACGCCGCCAAGGATCATCGCAAAGGCCACCAGCGACAGCCAGCTCTGCATTTCTCCGAAGAACAGAAAGCCCATGACGGCTGCAACCACTGGAATGGCGTAGCCCGTCAAGGACAGGAATGTCGCCGACGTGCGCGCGATCAGCACCATGTACAATGCCTGCGCCAATGCCGTCGGGCCAATGCCCAGTCCGACCACGGCCAGCCAGTTGTCCCAGCCTGCATTCACGCTCTCGCGATCCACCATCAGCGCGAGCGGCCACGACACGACCGCAGCGACCGACACGAACGCCGTGGCAAAGGGGATCGCCCGCATCAGGGGCGCGCCGCGCGCGATCAGGCTGGACGCAGCATAGGCCATTGTCGCGCCAACCAGCATTATCTGGGCAAGCGTGCTGGCCGAGCTGAGCCCCTTCATGGCTTCCGGGCCGAACAGGAGCGCCACCCCGCCGAAGCCGACCATGACACCAACAACCGAGCCCGCCGACAGGCGCTCGTCACTGAACAGGAAATGCGCGCCAATGGCGACAAAGATCGGCACCGCCGCCGTGTACAGGGCCGCAAGGCTCGAATTCACGGTCTCCTGCGCAATCGTGATCAGGAAAAAGGGAATGACCGATCCGACAATCGCCATGCCCAGAATGGCCGTCCAGCGCCGCCGGTCAGACAAGGGCGGCAGGTGCTGACGCGTCGCGACCATCACGCAGCACAGCGCCACCGCCCCGATCGTCAACCGGCCTGAAATCACCCATTCCGGCGGCAGGCCGGCATCCGCATGGCCTTTATCAACGGCCATGCGCGTCAACATGTAGGCGCTCGCCCAGACCACGCTGAGCAGCCAGAACAGACCCCAGTCCGCCAGTGTCCGTCCAGCCGGTTTCATGCCTGCCCGCCCTGTCGGCGAGCGGCTGGTGCGAATTCTGTTTGGAAACGACGCCTCACCCTGAGCCCACCTTGTTAGCAAGCCAAGAGGCAATACAGGCGGGCCCGGCCAAGTCCACGCTAAAATTGCATGGATATTGCAAGCAATGCGCTCAATATCCGGGCCTTGCTGTCGCCCGCCCTAGAATCCCAGGTTTTGCGGCCCGATACCGCAGGCGATCCGGGTGGACGGGCAGGCCGCAGCGTCGTAAAGGGCCTGCAAAGTCGCAGTTTTTATCCCGCCTGAGGAGAATTATCAAAATGGCAGTACGTGTTGCAATCAATGGCTTCGGTCGTATCGGACGTCTCGTCCTGCGCTCCATCATCGAGCATGACCGCAAGGACATTGAAGTAGTCGCGATCAACGATCTCGGACCTGTCGCCACGAACGCCCACCTCCTGCGCTTCGACTCCGTGCACGGGCGCTTCCCGGCCGACGTCCAGGTTGATGGCGACAAGATTGTCATCAATGGCAAGCCGATCCTGGTCACCGCGATCCGCGACCCCAAGGATCTGCCGCACCGCGAACTCGACATCGACATCGCCATGGAATGCACCGGCATCTTCGCCGACAAGGAAAAGGCCTCGGCCCACCTTGCGGCCGGCGCCAAGCGCGTGCTGGTCTCTGCACCGGCCACCAATGCCGACAAGACCATTGTTTACGGCGTGAACCATGACACGATCACCAAGGACGACATGGTCGTCTCGAACGCCTCGTGCACCACGAACTGCCTGTCACCGGTCGCCAAGGTCCTCAACGACCTGATCGGCATCGAAAAAGGCATGATGACCACGATCCACTCCTTTACAAACGACCAGCCATCGCTCGACCAGATGCACAAGGACCTCTACCGCGCCCGCGCCGCATCCCTCTCGATGATCCCGACCTCGACCGGCGCCGCCAAGGCTGTCGGCCTCGTGCTGCCGGAACTGAAGGGCAAGCTGGACGGCATTTCGATCCGCGTGCCGACACCGAACGTCTCGGTCGTTGACCTGAAATTCGTCTCGAAGAAGAAGACCACAGCGGAAGAGATCAATGCAGCGATCATCGCGGCGGCCGACAGCGGCCCGATGAAGGGCGTGCTTGGCTATACAGACCAGCCGAACGTCTCGTCCGACTTCATCCACGACAATCGTTCGTCGATCTTCCACCTCGACCAGACCAAGGTCATGGACGGCAATTTCGTCTCGATCCTGACCTGGTATGACAATGAGTGGGGTTTCGCGACCCGCATGAGCGACACTGCGCTCGTGATGTCGAAATTCCTGTAAAGGCGACAAGGCGATGAGCTTCAAACGCATCGCCGACGCCGGCGACCTCACAGGCAAGACCGCCCTCGTCCGCGTTGATTTCAACGTGCCGATGGACAAGGGCCTTGTCACCGATGACACCCGGCTGCGTTCTGCCGTCGAGACAGTCCAGACCTTGCGCACCCAGGGTGCCAAGGTCGTCCTGCTCGCGCATTTCGGCCGCCCCAAGGGCCAGCGTGTTGCCGAGATGAGCCTTGCGCCCATCGCCGGCGCGTTCGCCAAAGTGCTCGGCTCGAATGTCTCCTTCGTGGCTGACTGCAAAGGCGACCACGTCAAGGCAGCGATCGCCGACCTCTCACCGGCCGGCGTGATCCTGCTGGAAAACACGCGCTTCTGTCCGGGTGAGGAAAAGGGTGACATCGACCTTGCGAAAGAGATGGCCGCGCTCGGCGACATCTATGTCAACGATGCCTTTTCCGCTGCCCACCGCCGCCACGTCTCGACCGCCGTACTCGCGGAACTGCTGCCGGCCTATGCCGGTTGTGCCATGGAGCGTGAGCTCGATGCGCTCGACAAGGCGCTGGGCAAGCCGGAGAAACCCGTGCTGGCTGTTGTCGGCGGTGCAAAGGTCTCCTCGAAGATCGACCTCCTGAAAAACCTCGTGACACAGGTCGATGCCCTCGCCATCGGCGGCGGTATGGCCAACACATTTCTCGCTGCCCGCGGGCATTCGGTTGGTAAATCGCTGTGCGAGCATGACCTCGCCGATACCGCCCGCGAGATCGAGGCGATCGCTGGCCAGAATGGCTGTGACATCCTCCTGCCCCGCGACCTGGTCGTTGCAAGGGAATTTGCCGCCAATGCGGCCCATCGCACCTGCGGTCTCGATGAGGTGGCAGACGATGAAATGATCCTCGACGCCGGGCCGCAAACCGTCGCGATCCTTGCAACGGCCATGGATGTTGCCCGGACGCTTGTCTGGAACGGTCCGCTCGGCGCATTTGAACTGACCCCCTTCGACACAGCCACCGTTGCCGCCGCCAAGGCCGCCGCTGCGCGCGCCAAGGCCGGCAAGCTGGTTGCGGTTGCGGGAGGGGGTGATACCGTCGCCGCACTCAATCATGCTGGCGTCGCTGATGATTTCACCTTCGTGTCGACCGCAGGCGGCGCCTTCCTTGAGTGGATGGAAGGCAAGCCGCTACCGGGCGTAGACGCCCTCAGACGGCATGAAACTTGAAAGCGAACGTTTGCATAAAGACAAACGAAGCAGGGCCCCTAGCAATGAGTTTTGACACAGCAATGGACAACAAGATTTCGGAAATGGCCGAACAGGCCGCCAACAAGGACGGCTTTATTGCCGCCCTCGACCAGTCGGGTGGCTCCACCCCGAAGGCACTGCGCCTGTACGGCGTGGAGGAAAGTGCCTACGCGAACGATGAGGAAATGTTCGGCCTGATCCACCAGATGCGCGCCCGCATTATCAAGTCACCGGCCTTCAAGGGCGACAAGGTGATGGGCGCCATCCTGTTCGAACGCACGATGGAAGGCGATATCGACGGAATCCCGACAGCTGAATACCTCTGGCAGAAGCGCGAAGTCGTGCCCTTCCTCAAGGTCGACAAGGGCCTGATGGACGAGGCTGACGGCGTCCAGATGATGAAGCCGATGCCGGACCTCGACGCCCTGCTTGAGCGGGCTGTGGCCAAGGGCATTTTCGGCACCAAGATGCGCTCGGTCATCCATGCGGCCAATCCGAAAGGCATCGCCGCCGTTGTTGCCCAGCAATTCGATGTCGGCCGCCAGATCCTGGGTCATGGCCTGATGCCGATCATCGAGCCGGAAGTGACGATCACGATCGCTGACAAGGCGGAAGCCGAAGACATCCTGCTGGCCGAGATCACCAAACAGCTTGAGGCCCTTCCCGCCGACAGGCAGGTCATGCTGAAACTGTCTCTCCCGGAAAAGCCCAACCAGTACAAGTCGCTGTGCGAGCATCCCCGCGTGATGCGGGTTGTGGCACTATCGGGTGGTTACAGCCGTCAGGACGCGAATGCGAAACTGGCCCAGAACACGCGCATGATCGCCAGCTTCTCGCGCGCGCTCACCGAAGGCCTCTCGGCCCAGCAAAGCGATGCCGATTTCGATGCAACCCTTGCGGCAACGATTGACGGCATCTTCGAGGCGTCACGCGCAGGCTGATCTGCAGTTCTATAATCTGAAAGGGCGGCCTGCGGGCCGCCTTTTTTGTGCGTGCAATGCGGTCCCGGAAGGGTAGACACGCGCCGCCCACGCAGACCATAGTGCCGGTCTTATTCTGGCGGCGCCTTGCCCAGGCATTCCCGCCGCTTGCCGAGGAATGCACCTGATGAAACGTCTCCCCGCCGCCCTGCCGCTTGCCGGACTCGCGCTGATCATTGCCGCCTGCGCGCCAGCCGGAAAAAAGGCTGAAACGCCCGCGCCTGCGCCGGTCCATGCGCTCGAGACTGAGGCGAAGGCAATGATGGCGCAGCTGGTTCTGGCACCAGACAGCGCCGACGCCTTCACGGTCCGTTGCGACACGTCCCTCGACCTCGTGAACAGGATGATTGCCGACATGGAGGCGCGCGACGCGGTCGCTGGCGCAGCCGATATCAAGTTCCTCGATACGATCACAAACCTCGGCTACTCGATCGGCTTTGGTGAATCGAGCGTCGTGGCCGAGGCAAATCCGGACGCCGCACTGCGCGAGGTGGGCGACCTCTGCCAGCAACGTACGTCCGACGTGCTCACGCGGCTCAGCCTGTCCCGGCCGATCTATGACCGCCTAGCTGCGATTGATGCAGCAAGCCTCAACCCGCGCCAAGCCTTTCTTCTGGCCCGCACCCTGCGCGACTATCGCCGGTCGGGAATCGACAAGGATGAGGAGACCCGCGACAAGGTCCGCGCCCTCAATGCAGAGCTTGCCGAGATCAGTTCCGAGTTCAGCAAGAACCTGCGCGAAATCCAGGGGTCGGTCCAGCTCGACGCAGTATCCGCGCTCGACGGCCTCCCGCAGGACTATATCGACGCGCACCAGCCTGACGAGAACGGCAAGATCACGATTACCACCGATTATCCCGACACCGGCCCTGTGTTCAGCTATGCCACCAATGAAACCCTGCGCCGGGACCTGTCCTTCGCTGCGGGCAATCGCGCCTATCCGGAGAACGTCGCCCCTCTTCGCCGGCTGCTCGAGAAACGCTACGAGCTTGCCACCCTGCTCGGCTATCCGAACTGGGCTGCCTATGTCACCGAAGACAAGATGACAGGCTCGCCCGAAGTGGCCGAAGCCTTCCTTGCGCGCGTCGAGGCGGCCGCAACCGATGCCGCCGGTATCGAGCATGGGCGCCTCCTTGCCAAGCTGAACGAAACCCGGCCGGACGCCACGACCGTACCTGAATGGAGCAGTGCCTTCCTCGCCGAACAGATCCGGCAGTCCGACTACGCGCTCGATTCCCAGGAAGTCCGCCAGTATTTCGCCTATGACAATGTCCGCGCCGGGATCTTCGCGCTGGTTGAGGACCTGTTCGGCGTCCAGATCACCCCATGGGAAAACGCGCCGGTATGGGAGCCCAGCGTCACCGCGCATGAAATGCATCGCAACGGGCAGCTGATCGGCCGGTTCTTTCTCGACATGCATCCCCGCGACGGTAAGTTCAAACACGCCGCCGCCTTCCCGATCCGCTTCGGCCCGACATCTGACGGCGTGCCGGTGGGGGCCCTGATGTGTAACTTCCCGGCAGGTGACCACACGACGGGCCTGATGGAGCATCGCCAGGTCGAAACCTTCCTTCACGAATTCGGCCACCTCATCCATCAGATGTTCTCCGGCCAGCCTGATTTCGCAAACCTCAGCATGAGCAATCTCGAATGGGACTTCATCGAAGCCCCGTCGCAGATGCTTCAAAACTGGATCTGGGATTATGACACGCTCGCCAAGTTCGCCGTGAACGCAGAGGGCGAAACCATCCCGCGCGAACTGGTCGAAAAGATGAATGCAGCCCGCGATTTCGGCACTGGCCTCGGCACCTTGCGCCAGCTCCTCTATGCAGGCGTCTCGCTGAAATATTACGACCGCCCGCCCGAGGAAGTCGATTTCGTTGAAATCTGGGACGAGCGCCAGTCAGCCCTCAGTCCGTTCGAGGTCCTGCCCGATGTCCACCGTTATGCCAGCTTCGGCCATCTCGACGGCTATTCGGCCATCTATTACACGTATCAATGGTCGCTCGCGATCTCGACCGACCTCTTTACCCAGTTCAAGCAGAACGGCCTGCGCGACCCGGAAACGTCCGGCCGCTACCGCGATCTCGTGCTCGTGCCCGGCTCATCGAAACCGGCCGCCGAGCTCGTGCATGACTTCCTCGGCCGCGACTGGACGCCCGAAGCCTACGAGCAATACCTGATCAACGCCGCCAAGTCCGGCACCGAACAGAAAAAGCCGGAATAGCTCAGCCCATGCTGGAGATGCGCCCCAATTGTGAACGGTGCGACGCCGATCTTGCGCCGGACGAAGTGGGCGCCTTCATCTGCTCGTTCGAGTGCACCTTCTGCGCCGATTGCGCGGACGGTTCGCTTGACGGCAGCTGCCCCAATTGCGGCGGTGATCTTGAACCCCGCCCGATGCGGAAGGGTGCGGCGCTCGCCAGGCATCCCGCCAGCACCACGCGGGTCGGCCCGAAGTAACCGCCGCCGCCCGCTTCCTTCCCTGCCCTGCTTGGGCTAGAGAGCCCGCCCATGGCTGACAATATTCCTCCGCGCGAGCGTACGCGCCTCTATCTCATCACCCCGCCGCACATAGATGATGTGCCGGAATTCGCCGCCATGCTCGAAGGCGCGCTCGAGGCCGGCGACGTCGCCTGCCTGCAAATCCGCCTGAAGGGCGATGACGGACGGATTGACGTCGCCGCCACGCGCGCCGTCGCTGAGGCCGTAACGGCCATGGCCCAGGCCTATGGCGCGGCGGTCATCATCAATGACAGCCCCGAACTGGCCGTCGAACTGGGCGCTGACGGCGTCCATGTCGGCCCGGAAGACACCCCGGTGAAGGCGGCGCGCGCAATCATCGGCCCTGACGCCATTCTGGGCGCCACGGCGAAGAACAGCCGCCATGCCGCCATGGCAGCAGGTGAGCAGGGGGCAGATTACGTGGCTTTCGGGGCCTTCTACCCCACTGATACAAAGTCAGGCACCGTCGCGGCCGAACTTGAATTGCTTGAATTCTGGCAGGAAACCATGGAACTGCCCTGCGTCGCCATTGGCGGCATCACGGTCGAGAACGCCGCGCCGCTGGTCACTGCTGGCGCCGACTTCCTCGCCGTCTCTTCCGGTGTCTGGAATCATCCGCAAGGCGCTGCCGCCGCCGTCATCGCCTTCAATGACCTGCTTGACCAGCTGCAACCGCGTTAACATCCCGCCGCTTGACCCTCGCGCGGCAAAGGCTTACCCCGCGCCAAACTCCAACAAGGACGACTTCAATGCCCAAGATCAATGGTAATGAAATCAAGCCCGGAAACGTCATCGAGCACGAAGGCACCGTCTGGCGCGCGATCAAGACCATGGCCGTCAAACCCGGAAAGGGTGGCGCGTTCAACCAGGTCGAGCTGCGCAACCTGTTCAACGGATCGAAATCGAACACACGCTTCCGCGCCAACGAGTCGGTCGAGCGCGTGCGTCTGGAGCAGAAGGAATTCCAGTTCCTCTTCGCCGACGAAAACGCGTTCACCTTCATGGACACCGAGACCTACGAGCAGATCACAATCGAGCGTGATTTCATCGGCGATCAGGGCGCCTTCCTTCAGGATTCCATGATGGTCCAGATCGAATTCTACGGCGAACGTCCGATCGGCGTGGCCCTGCCCGACCAGGTCACGCTCGAAGTGCTCGAAACCGAGCCTGTCGTGAAGGGCCAGACGGCCGCCAACAGCTTCAAGCCTGCCATGTGCACCGGTGATGTCCGCGTTCTCGTTCCGCCCTTCGTCGGCGTCGGCGAGCGTGTCATCGTCCAGACCGCTGACAGCACCTACCTGCGCCGCGCAGACTAGTCAGGAACACCCATGTCCAAGCCTTCCCCCGTCGGTTCCGTGATGATCGCCGCCGCCCGCGCCGCAGGCCGGGCGCTCGCGCGCGATTTCGGGGAGGTCGAGAACCTCCAGGTCTCCAAGAAAGGCCCAGGTGATTTTGTCTCCAATGCCGACCATCGCGCCGAAGAAATCATCTATGCCCACCTGTCCAAGGCCCGCCCCGGCTATGGTTTCGTCATGGAAGAGCGCGGCATTATCGAAGGCTCCGACAAGTCCAACCGGTTCATTGTCGATCCGCTCGACGGCACGCTGAACTTCCTGCATGGCCAGCCGCACTATTGCGTTTCCATCGCGCTTGAACGCGAAGGCCAGTTGCTGACCGGTGTCGTGTTCGACGTCGCCAAGAATGAAATCTTCTGGGCCGAGACGGGCCGCGGCGCCTGGCTCGAACAGCGCAAGCTGCGCGTCGCCACCCGTCGCAAGCTGAACGAATCTGTCATCGCCACTGGCACGCCCTGGGTCGGCAAGGCGGAAGCCTGGCATGTCGGGTTTGCCCGCGAAATCGCCGCCATGACCCCGGTCTGCGCCGGCATCCGCCGTTATGGCTCTGCCGCTCTTGACCTTGCGTGGGTCGCCGCCGGACGCTTTGACGGCTTCTGGGAACGCGATCTGAAACCCTGGGACATTGCTGCCGGCGTCGTTCTGGTGCGCGAAGCAGGCGGCATGGTGGCCGAGATCGACGGCGGCGACATGCTTCAGACCGGTTCGATCATGGCTGGTAACGAAGACATCCTGCCCCTCATCCAGAAGCAGCTCCGCCATGCCAGTGCCTTCGGCAAGGCTGCAGCCATCGATTGACCCCGCAAATACATGACGCCCGCGTCATGTATTGTCGCCTATGCATTCCCGGGTTATCGTTCCACCATGACCCAGACAGACACAGACATACTCATCATCGGCGCAGGCCTTTCCGGCATCGGCGCAGCCGTTCACCTGACAAAGCGTTGCCCTGGCAAGACGTACAGGATCGTCGAGCAACGCGGCGCCATTGGCGGCACGTGGGACCTCTTCCGCTATCCCGGCATCCGCTCGGACAGCGACATGCACACGCTGGGCTACAATTTCAAACCCTGGACCGAGGCCAAGGCCATTGCTGACGGCCCCTCGATCCGCAGCTATGTCCGCAAGACTGCCGACGAGCACAACATCACCGAGAAAATTCAGTTCAACACCACCGTCATTGCCGCCAACTGGTCGGGCGATGACCAGTGCTGGCATGTTACCACACAGGACCAGTCAGGCGCGCGCGAGACGCTGACCTGCCACTTCCTGTTCCTGTGCGGCGGATATTACAATTACGCCGAAGGCTACCGCCCCGAATTTCCCGGGGAAGCCAGCTTCAAGGGCCAGATCATCCATCCGCAGCACTGGCCTGAAGATCTCGACTATACCGGCAAGAAAGTGGTCGTCATCGGGTCCGGCGCCACGGCCATGACGCTGGTGCCATCGATGACGGACAAGGCGGCGCATGTCACCATGCTGCAGCGTTCACCGACCTATGTCGTCTCCCGGCCTGCGGTCGACAAACTGGCCAATTCCCTGCGCAAATTCCTGCCCGCCAGCTGGGCCTATGGCCTCATCCGCTGGCGCAATGTCCTCTTCCAGCAATTCTTCTTCCGCCAGACCCGCGCCCACCCGGAAAAGGCGCGCGAGCGTCTGCTCGGCATGGTCCGCGAAGAGCTCGGCCCTGACTATGACGTCGAAAAGCACTTCACGCCATCCTACAATCCGTGGGAACAGCGCCTCTGCCTCGTGCCTGACTCCGATCTCTTCAACGCGCTGAAGGCCGGCACGGCATCCGTGGTTACCGACCATATCGACCGCTTCACCGAGACCGGGATCAAGCTGAAATCCGGCGAGACGCTCGACGCCGATATCATCATCACCGCCACAGGCCTCAACCTGCAATACATGAACGGCATCGATGTCAGCGTGAACGGCGTCAAGGCCGCGCCAGGCTCGCTCCTCAACTACAAGGGCGTCATGGTCTCGAACGTGCCAAACCTCGCGATCACGTTCGGCTATACCAATGCCTCGTGGACGCTGAAAGCAGACCTGACATCGGAATATGTCTGCCGCCTGATCAATTACATGGACAGAGCTGGTTATGCCTCGGCCATGCCCAAGCTCGACGCCTTCCCGAACGACACCGATCCTTTCGTCGATTTCTCCTCGGGCTATTTCCAGCGCGTGATGGACAAGTTCCCCCGCCAGCACAAGGAAGCCCCCTGGAAGTTGCACCAGAACTACACAGCCGACATGATGAACCTGCGCTACGGCCGCATCGATGACGGCGTCCTCGTCTTCGAAAAGGAACAGGAAGAGTCGAAAGCGCCCGTCCTGCAGGCCGCTGAATAGGGCCCTGCCCCTGTCAATCCTCCGCGTCCTTCGCTATCTCAATCCCGTGAGGTGTTTGAGTTAGCGGAGAAATATCATGTGGCTATGGCTTTTGTGGTGGTGCGTGGACGATCACCTGGCGGCGGCGCTCGAAACGCCGGGCCTTGGCGAGCTGCCAATCTGGGTGCCCCTGATCCTGTCGCTCGCCTTTGCGTTTACAATAGATGGCAAGGTGAAGAAACTGCGGAAGGGCTAGGCTGCCTCGCTGGCAAACTGCAATTCCGCAAGCCGTGCATAGAGGCCGCCCTGCGCGACCAGCGCGTCATGGGTGCCTTCTTCCACAATCCGGCCCTGCTCCATCACGACAATCCGGTCGGCGCGCCGCACCGTCGACAGGCGATGCGCGATCACCAGTGTCGTGCGGCCCTCGGCGGCATTCGCGATGGCACGCCGCACGGCGGCCTCGCTCTCGGAATCGAGCGCGCTGGTTGCCTCGTCCAGCAACAGGACCGGCGCGTCGCGCACAAGCGCGCGGGCGAGCGCCACACGCTGGCGCTGGCCACCCGAGAGGCTGCGCCCCTTCTGGCCGAGGTCCGTCGCAAGCCCCTCCTTGGCGTTGAGGAACTCCATCGCTTCGGCCATGCGCGCGGCATGCTCCAGCAGGGCCTCGTCGGGATTGTCCGTGCCGAATGCGATATTTTCCGCCGCCGTGCCGGTGAACAATGCCGATTCCTGCGGCGCATAGGCAAACTGCCGGCGCCAGTCTGACGGCGCCGCCGTCACCGAGGACACGCCGTCCAGCATCACCTTGCCCGCCTGCGGGTCGAACAGGCGCAGGGCCAGGCGGAATACGGTTGTCTTGCCTGCGCCGCTTGGCCCGACCAGCGCGACGAATTCACCGGGCTTAACGCTCAGCGAGAAATCCTCAAGGGCAGACAGCGTCTCACTACCATAGCGGAACGTCACATGATGGAATGTCAGCGCGCCGGTCACCCTCGTCGGCAGCGCCACAGGAAGGTCGGGCGCATCAATCTCGATCTCGGTGTTCAGCACCTCGGCGG
This sequence comes from Hyphomonas sp. BRH_c22, assembly GCF_000961795.1. GTDB lineage: Bacteria > Pseudomonadota > Alphaproteobacteria > Caulobacterales > Hyphomonadaceae > Hyphomonas. The sequence goes on along the minus strand of NZ_LADU01000021.1, from coordinate 15,974 downwards.
CCCGGTCGGCTGCGCCCGCAGCCCGCATCACTTCGCCATAGACCTCCGCCAGCATGCCAAGGCCGGACCCCGCATAGAGCGCATACATGACCATGGCGGCGAGGTTGCCAAACGTCATCTCTCCGGTCGCGACGCCCCGCGCGCCCAGCCACAGCACGCCGACAAAGCCGCCAAACAGCAGGACCGAAACCATGACGATCATCACGGCGCGCGCGCCAATACGTTTCATGGCCGCTTCGAACGTGGCCTCAATGGCCGTCGTGAAGGAGGCTAGCCGTCCCGCTTCGCGGCCATAGGCCTGCACCAGTTCGATCGCGTCCAGCGCTTCAGCCGCCTCTGCGCCGGCATCCGACAGGCGGGACTGGGCGCGGTTCGACATTTTCCTGATGATCCGGCCAATTCCCATGACCGGCAGTATCGCCACCGGCAGCATGGCCAGCAACGTCAGTCCCAGTTTCCAGTTCACCACCAGCATCATGGTCAGCGCGCCGCTTGTCGTCAGCAATGTCCGCGCAGCCAGAGAAGCCGACGAGCCGAGAAACGTCTCGATCAGCGTGATATCCGCCGTCAGGCGCGACACGGCCTCACCCGAGCGCATCCGCGAATGATAGGCGGGCGACAGTTTCAGCAAGTGGGCATAGAGGTCCCGGCGAAGGTCGGCTGCGACACGTTCGCCGAAGCGCGAGACAAAATAAAAGCGCACCGCGCCCAGCAGGCCGGACGCGATGGCAGCCACCATCACCCACATGAATGACTGGTTGATCAGGCTCAGCAACAGCTCGGTATTGCCTTCTGCCGAACGCCCGGCATCAGCCGCGCGCCCCAGAAGGATCGGGATGACCAGGCTTGCAGCGGCTGCCAGCACAAGGAAAACCAGCGCGACACCCACCGTCAGCCAATGCCTGGCGACGTAGGGCAGGATCAGGGTCAGCGGCTTCAGGCTGCGCCCTTTCGGGCGCGCCATGCCCTCGCCGCCCTCCGGAAGCGTCGTACGGCGGTCCTCGACGAGGCTGGTTTCAGTGTCGGCCATGGGTCGTCTTTCCGCGCACGCGCTTCAATTCAATGCAAGCGCCCCCTTGCGGGACTGCGCTGTTTCAGTTACACGCCGGGCTTCGAAAAATGGCTGAGACATGCCAGCGCACCTCGTGCGAATTCAACCCGTTACACCAGGCTACATAGAGAGGCCCAGGCTATGAAAAAAGAAGGGCATCCCGATTATCACTTCGTAACTGTTGTGATGACCGATGGCACCGAATACCAGACCCGTTCCACCTATGGCGCCGAAGGCGACAGGCTGGTTCTGGATATTGACTCCAAGTCGCATCCGGCGTGGACTGGCGGCGACGGCAAGATGCTCGACCGCGGTGGCCGCGTGTCGCGCTTCAAGGACAAGTTCAAAGGCTTCATGTAGGACCGACGGGTCTTCCTTGATGCGTAGAGTGGGAACGCCCCGGCCTTATGGTCGGGGTTTTTCTCATTCCGGGCTGAAGTTTGGCGCGTCCGGACCCTTCCAGCAGGCGCCTGATCACGCGCTGAGCCGCCGAGATGGCCGGAAATCCATGAGGGTACGCATCGTTCCATTTGAGTGGTCGGCGCTCGGAAATCAGTATTTCTTGGCCGGCTGCTGAGTGTAGTCCGGCGTTTCGTACAGGTCACCGGTATCTGGCGCCACCTGCTGCTGCATCGGTATCTTGCTCTTCATCTGCTCCTGCACATATGGAACGACCGATTTCTGCTCGAGATAGCCGCTGACGGCGCCGAGCCGGATCTGCAGTGTGCCCCAGCCCTTGGCGGAACACTGGCCTGCCTTCACCGCTGCCTGCAGGACGCCGTCATTCAGGCGCTCATGCTCATGGGTGCGGCAAGTCGCAGAGACATCGCTCCAGCGCCGTTCGGTGCAGCGATCGGTGCGTGCATAGGCATCGAGGCAGGTCATGGCCGACCGGAAATCATTCGGCTGGGCCGCATATTTCTCGCGGAAGGCCTGTTCGTTCTGCGCTTCCCACGTATAGCGCTTCATTAATGCCGGCCACGCCTGTGCCGTGCACATGCCGTCGCTGACCTGTGTCAGAAGGCTGCCATCGTCCAGCAGCGCATGCTCATAGGTCTTGCAGTTCTCATAGACCTGGCTCCAGTCATCCGGCTTGCACATGTCCACCCTGGCATGGTCGGCAATACATGCGAGCGACGCGCTGATATCCGATCCGGACTCGACCACGGTCGGCTCCCATGGCGCAAATTCAGCAAGTGTGCCGGGCATGTCGTCCGAAAGCGATGAGACGTCGCGCCCGTCTCCACCGGCCGCGCCATTGCAGCCTTCGGCCCGTGTCCGGGCCAGTGCGGCCAGCGGGCTGCCGGGATACTGGTCCAGGAAGGCGGCATATTCACAGGGGCTCTCGGCCAGATCGAAGACCGTCTGCTCCGCGCTGGAGATTCCGCCACCTGCCATGCAGCGGGCAAAGCAGATGTCCTCACCCGTCAGGCCGCTATTGTAGAACGGCGTCTGCGCCCCTCCGGTCGCCTCGCTGACGCGGTCGGCCACACGCTTGAACACCTGTTCTGCAATCAGGCCGTCCACCGGCAGCACGGCCGCGAGCGCCTCGGTGAACGGGCTATGCTCGTTCTCGCCGTCAAATGCCGTAAAACCCGGCTCCGTCGCGTAGGAGATCAGCAGGCCGCGCGCACGCCCGACCGGGGCCAGTCCCCCCGACAGGTCACGGGTTGCGCTGGGCAGCGGATTGTTGCGGCAGGCATCAAGGATCACGAAGTTCACCGCATTACCGGCGCTGTTGATATATTGCAGCGCATCGCCGAGGCGCGGCGCCTGACGCCAGAGATCCTGCTCGGTGCGGGCATTCGCATCCACAGGCACGAGATAGTTCAGCCCCTCGGACTGCACGCCGTGGCCGGCATAGTAGAAAACGCCAATCGCATCGCTGCCAGCGGCCTTGAGCCGGGCGCCATGATCCTGGAAGGCGATCTCCATCTGCTCTTCTGAGGCATTCTTGACCAGCGTGACCTCGAACCCGATGCGTTTCAGTGTATCGGAGATCAAGTCGGCATCCTTGACCGGGTTGGGCAGTTCCCATCCTGACTGGTTATAATCAGAATTTCCGATCACCAGGGCAATACGCGGCTGCGCGACTGCGGCGCTGGCCAGGCAGAAGGCGCTGGCGATCAGGCTGGCGGCAAGTTTCAGTCTCATGCTCGGTGTCCCCACACGTTACCCAGCCATTAAGCCAGAAATTCGCGCCAGACGGAACCCGTCAATCGCCTCTCGCGGGAGCACAGACATGAAAAAGCCCCGCCTCCGGCGTTGCGGGGGCGGGGCTTTCAGTGAGGACAGGTTTCAGGCTTACTCGGCCGGCGTGTCGTGCGGTTCCCGCGCATCCGACACCGGATGTCCCTCATCCGGATCGCCATTGCGCTTGTGCATCGCGTAGACCACCCCCGACAGTGCCAACAGCGCAATCAGGTTCGGGAATGCCATGGAGGCATTGGCGATATCGCCCAGCAGCCACAGGGCATCCGTATTGGTCACCAGCGTGCCGCCGAACACGACGAGCACCCAGAGATACCGGAACGGATGGGTCGCCCATTCGCCAAGCAGGTAGGTTACTGCCTGTTCGCCGTAATAGGTCCAGCCAATAATCGTGGTGAACGCAAAGAAGAACAGCGCAATAGTCACCACCCATTCCCCGTACGGCAGCGCCGCGCCATAGGCCCGCGCCGTGATTCCGGACGATTCCGCATCCGTCTCATACACGTAGCGGACATCATTCAGCACGGCCGGATCCGATGCCGAAGCCAGCGCCTTGGCAAAATAGGCCTCTTCATCGGCCTCGGTGGCCGAACGCGGCAGGTCGATCGCCAGGTTCAGTCCGCCTGCACGGCACGCCTGGAGGAACCCGGCTGCCTCGGCACCGCGTGCGGCAACGATGGCGTCCCGGCCGTCCTGGTAGGCCGACGGGAACAGGTCCCCGACCGTCGTCCCTTCCGGCAGGGCCGCCGAATTGCTGGCGACACATTGCTCTGCCGCGATCAGCGCAGGACTGCGCTTGAAGTCACCCGAGACTGTCAGGATGACGAGCGCGGTCATGGTGCAGATCACGATCGTGTCGATGAACACGCCGATCATCGCGATTTCGCCCTGCTGCGTCGGGTTCTTAGTCTGCGCCGCTGCGTGGGCAATCGGGGCAGAGCCCTGACCGGCCTCGTTCGAAAACAGGCCTCGCGCAACACCCGCACGGACGGCAGCAGCCATCGTGTAACCCGCTGCGCCGCCAACCGCTTCCTGCAGGCCGAAGGCAGAGGCAAAGATCGTCCCGAACGCATGCGGAATTTCAGAGGCGTTCATGATCAGCACAACCAGCGCGGCTAACACATAGGCTGCCGCCATCAGGGGAACGATCTTTCCGGCAACCGATCCGATCGACTTGATGCCGCCGATGATCACCGCAAACACCAGGCCTGACAGCACAAGGCCGATGGACCAGGGCGGAAGCGAGATGCCAAAGTTCGAGCGGGCGGTTTCCACAGCCGTCTGGGCAATCGAGTTCGCCTGGATCATAGAGCCGGTCGCCATGGCCGAGAACAGCGTGCCGATACAGAAGATGATGGCCAGCCAGCCCCAGTTCTTTCCAAGGCCATTCTTGATGTAATACATCGGGCCGCCATTGATGCGGCCATACTCGTCGGTCTCACGGTATTTCACGGCCAGCGAGCTTTCCGAAAAGGCCAGCGCCATGCCGAATATGGCGGTCACCCACATCCAGAAGATTGCGCCGGCGCCGCCCAGCGTGATGGCGGTTGCGACGCCTGCGAGGTTACCCGTGCCAACCTGGCCGGACAGGGCGGTCGACAGGGCCTGCCAGGGCGTAATCGCGCCGTCTTCCCCGTGCGACTTGCGGCCATCCCAGACTTCCTTCAGCGCGGGAAAAAAGCGCCGCAATGGACGGCCACCCAGACGGAACATGAAAAACAGGCCGGTTCCGAGCAAGACGAAAGCGAGCGGGCCCATCGGAAGGATGGCCGTTCCGTTCCAGGCCCCTCCCCAGATGAATCCGCTGACATTCTGAATAAGGTTTACGAAAGTTTCCATGGGCCTCCCCGGCTCCTTTGATTGGCTTGGGGGCACACTAGCCCGGTTTGACCTCATGTGAAGTGTTTGTCACAGACTGCGTCCGGCCCGCGCTGCCATTCACCGGGCACCGCACAAGGTTCTGGCAGGACGGGCTGTTTTCAGGCATAAGCCGCCGGATGAATTCTACCGACACCGCCAAGACGCCCAAAGGCCTGTTTATCAGGACCTATGGCTGCCAGATGAACGTCTATGACTCCGAACGCATGCGTGACGTGCTGCGCCCCCTTGGCTATGCGCCGGTGGACGGTCCCGAGCACGCCGACCTCGTTGTCGTCAACACCTGCCATATCCGCGAAAAGGCGACCGAGAAGGTCTATTCCGAACTCGGACAGCTGAAGAAGATGAAGGAAGCCTCCGGCGGGCGGATGACAATCGCTGTCGCAGGGTGTGTCGCCCAGGCCGAAGGCGAGGAACTGATCCGCCGCCAGCCAGCCGTTGACCTCGTCCTCGGCCCCCAAGCCTATCACAAGCTGCCGGAAATGATCGCCCGCGCCAGCCGCGCTGTCGGCGACCGGCTCGAGACCGAATTCGACACGCAGGAGAAATTCGACGCCCTGCCAAAGGCCCGTGACGTTGACGGTCCGGCGGCTTTCCTGTCCGTGCAGGAAGGCTGTGACAAGTTCTGCACCTTCTGCGTCGTGCCTTATACACGCGGCGCCGAACTCTCCCGCAGTGTCGATGACATCATCGTCGAAGCGCGCAGCCTGGCCGCCCAGGGCGTAAGGGAAATCTCGCTCCTCGGCCAGAACGTGAACGCGTTCCACGGCGCGGCGCCAGCCATCGAGGGCGGCCCGGACTGGACCCTTGGCCAGCTCTGCCGCCATATCGCAAAGATTGGCGGCATCGACCGTATCCGCTACACGACCAGCCATCCGCGCGACATGGATGACGACCTGATTGCCGCGCATGGCGATACGCCCGCGATGATGCCGTTCCTCCACCTGCCGGTCCAGTCAGGCTCAGACCGCATCCTCAAGGCCATGAATCGCGGGCACACAGCGGCCGAATTCCACGAGATCATTGCCAAAGTGCGCACCGTTCGGCCGGGCATTGCGCTTGCGTCCGACTTCATCGTCGGTTTTCCGGGCGAAACGGACGAGGACTTCGAGGCGACAATGGAACTCGTGCGCAAGACCGGGTTCGCCATCGCCTATTCCTTCAAATACTCCCAGCGTCCCGGCACGCCGGCAGCCGAGATGTTCGGCCAGGTTCCCGAAGACGTGAAGGACGCACGCCTTCAGGCGCTTCAGGCCCTCCTGCGCGACCAGCAAACCGCCTTCAACGCCGAGCAGATCGGCCAGACGCTCGATATTCTGGTCACCGGCAGGGGCCGCATGCCCGGACAGGTTCACGGCCGCTCGCCCTACATGCAGGCCGTGCATTTCGACGGCCCGGCAGATTTGATCGGCCAGGTCGCCTCAGTCCGCATTTCCGGTTCCAGCCTCAACTCCCTGACCGGCGAGTTCATCACCGCCCGCGAGGCCGCTGCGTGACCGTCAAACGCCGTATGCCCGCCTCGCCCGCAGCCCCGATCAGCCGCATCTACGAAGTCCGCAATGCTGAGCGGCTGCAGGACCTGTGCGGCCCGCATCACCGTCATCTGCAATTGCTTGAAACCCGGCTCGCCGCGTTTGGCCTGAAGGCCGAAAGCCAGGGCGGCGGCATCCTTCTGGTCGGAACGGCCGAAGGCGTCTCGATCGCCGAGGCGGCCCTTGCTGAACTCGAGCGCCGCATCCGGAGCGGCACACAGGCCAATGAGATGGAAATGGAAGGCGCTCTGGAAGCGGCGCAGACGCCGGCCCAGACCTTCGGCGGACTTGCGGGCCTGAAGAAGCCGATCAAGCCGCAAACGCGCGGGCAGTCGAAATATCTCGATCTCCTCGCCAATACCGACAATGCGCTCGTCTTTGGCGTCGGCCCGGCCGGCACCGGCAAGACATTTCTCGCCGTGGCCGCCGGTGTTGCCGAATTGACATCCGGCCTGCGCCAGCGCCTGATCGTGACCCGTCCGGCCGTGGAAGCGGGTGAAAAACTCGGCTTCCTGCCCGGCACACTGGAAGAAAAAGTCGATCCCTACATGCTGCCCATATGGGATTCCCTGCGCGAACTGATGGGACAGGAACAGATGGAGCGGCGCATGGCGCGTGGCGAAATCGAAGTTGCGCCCCTCGCCTTCATGCGGGGCCGTACGCTGAAGAATGCATTCGTCATCGTCGACGAGGCCCAGAATACGACTGTCGCGCAGATGAAGATGGTCCTGACCCGCCTTGGCCGTGACAGCCGCATGGTAGTTACCGGCGACCCCGGCCAGGTCGACCTGCCCGGCAGCCAGCCATCCGGCATGAAACACGCCCTCAGGATCCTTGAGGGGGTCGACGGGGTGCATGCGCACTACCTGACGGCCGCTGATGTCGTCCGTCACGGCCTCGTCAGCCGCATCATCGACGCCTATGCCGCTGCCGGAGAGGGCTGACCCCGAGCCATGATCGACGTCGACCTGATTGTGGAAGAGGACAGCTGGGAAGCCCTCGGAGATCTTGAAGCCCTCAGCCGCCGCGCCTTCGAGGCCGCGCGCAGCGTGGCGCGCGATGACGGAACCGTGTCGCTTCTGCTGACTGACGACACGGTCCTTCGCCAGCTCAACAAGGATTTTCGCGGCATCGACAAGGCAACCGACGTCCTGTCCTTTCCGGCGCTTCAGATGGACAGGCCCCTGCTCGGAGATATTGCCGTCGGTTTCGGCGTCTGCGAACGCGACGCGCGCGCTCAGGGCAAGTCACTGCCCGACCACCTGACGCACCTTCTTGTTCACGGATATCTCCACCTGCTCGGCCATGACCATATGCAGCCCGACCAGGCCGAAGTGATGGAAGGGCTGGAAATCGCCGCGCTCGCCTCACTTGGCATAGCCAATCCCTATGACTCAGATTAAAGCACCAGACAGATGAGCGACCCTGACCCTTCTGAACCGGCCTCTAGCGGGCGATTACGCAGGATGTTCGGCTTCGGCCGCAAGGAACCTGGCCCAGACCTTCCCGTCGAAGCGGCGGACGGCGAGCCCACGGTCAGCCCCCATGAAATGCGCCTGCGCATCGAGGAATTCGAGCAGCTGCGCGTCGAAGACGTCATGGTGGCCCGGGCCGAAGTCAAAGCCGTCGAAGTCGGCACCGAATTCCCGGACCTGCTGAAATACTTCGCCGAAGTCACGCATTCGCGCCTGCCGGTGTTTCGCGAATCCCTCGATGATCCGATCGGCTTCGTTCACATCAAGGATGTCGTGAAGGAACTCGCAACGGGCGGCGAAGTGGCCAAACGGCCCCTCGAACGGCTGCACCGCGAAGTGCTCTACGTCCCCCCCTCGATGAAGCTGACAGATCTGCTTGTGAAGATGCAGTCAACACGCATACACCTTGCCCTCGTGGTCGATGAATATGGCGGCACTGACGGCCTTGTGTCCCTCGAAGACCTGGTCGAAGAAATCGTCGGTGACATCGAAGACGAACACGACGATGAGGAGCCCATGTTCGTGCGGCGCAGCCAGCGGGTCTGGGAAGCGGATGCACGTACCGAAATCGACGATTTCGCAGAGGAAACCGGAATTGATCTTGAGCTCGCGGAAATGGAAACCGACATCGACACGCTTGGCGGGGTCGTGTTCGCGCTGGCTGGCAAGGTGCCCGTGCGCGGTGAAGTCCTGCGCCATCCGTCCGGCGTCGAGATCGAGGTCATGGACGCCGATGCGCGCCGCATTCGCCGCCTTCGCCTGCGCACACCGGAGGTCGGCCCCGCGCCGCAACCCCAGGAGTAAGCCATGACAGACGGAGTGCGCAGCCACGGGTTTACCGCCCTTGGTCCCCTGCACGAGGCGTTTGCGCGCCTGACAGGCTGGGCTGCCGCCGGCACTGCCTTCCTGCTCGGCGCCTTTTCGGCGGTCGCGTTTGCTCCGTTCCACTTCAGCGCGGTGCTGGTGATCTCGTTTACCGGGCTGGTCTGGATGCTGGATGGCGCGCGTGGCCACCGCCGGTGGGGCAAGGCCATATTCATGCGGACCTGGGCCTTCGGCGTCGGGTTTTTCCTCATCAGCATGCACTGGACGGCCTCGCCCTTTCTCGTCGAGCCGGAAAAGTACGCAGTATTCCTCTGGATGCCGCTCATCCTGCTACCCGCCGGGATGGCCCTCATCTGGGGCGCGGCGGGCGCAATGGCCGGCGCCTTCTGGTCTGCTTCGCCCTCACGCGTGTTCGTGTTCGCACTGTTCTTTGCGCTGGCAGAATACACGCGCGGCAATCTGTTCGGCGGCTTCCCCTGGAACCTGCCGGGAACAACATGGATTCCCGGCGGCGCCCTGTCCCAGACCGCCTCCGTCGGCGGTGTCTACTGGCTGACATTGCTGACTGTCTTCGTCATGTCTTCACCGGCCGCACTGGTCGATACACGCGACATACGCGGCCTTGCCGTCCGGATGACACCCGTTTTCGCCTCCGGCATCCTGGTGGCCCTCGGCTGGGCCTGGGGCGCCCAGCGCATTGCAGAACCCTCCCCCCTGTCCGAGACGGTCATCGTCCTCATGGATTCCGGCGTCCCCCAGGACGAGAAGTGGGAAGTCGGCCCTGACGCAATCCTGGCTGAATACACACGCATGATGTCCACCGAGGAAGGCGCGCCCGGCGACGTCATCCTCTGGCCGGAAGGCGCCGTCCCGGTGAACCTGCTACAGGACCCGAACGCCATCGACATCATCGACGCCTATCTTGGTCCCCGCGTGCTGATCGCCGGCACCACCCGCTACGAAATCACCGGTGACGATACGCGCGACTATTTCAACAGCCTCACCGTGATCGACCAGAGTGCCGCCCGGTCCGGTCCGATGGCGCTCTATGACAAGCACCGCCTCGTCCCGTTCGGCGAACTGCCCGCGGCCGAGATCATTCCGTTCGGCCGGTCGATTTCGGGCATCCTGCCCGGCGCGATGCAGCGGATGGCGACCGACGGTTTCAAGCCCGGCCCGGGGCCCGCTGTCATCTATGCGGACAATGTCCCGCCCTTTGTCGCGATGATCTGCTATGAAGGCCTCTATTCGTCGATCCCGCGCGATGCCAACCTGAACGGGCGCGCCGACTGGCTCGCAGTCATTTCCAACGATGCCTGGTTCGGCGGCGGCATGGGGCCGTCCCAGCACTATGCCCAGAACCGCTATCGCTCGATCGAGACCGGCCTGCCCATGGCGCGCGCCGCCAGCCGTGGCGCGTCGGCGATTGTTGACGGATATGGCCGCGAGGTTCTGCGCGCTGCACCTGTTGCAGGCTCCCCTGAGGGATGGAGTTCGGCCTATGCCCGGGGCCGCCTTCCGGCACCTGCAGAGGACACGATCTATCAGCAACGGATCGGCATCGTTTTGTTCTGGCTCACCCTGTGCGTGTTCGCGGGCCTAGCTTTCGCAAGCTGGCGGCGTTAATATATGCGAAAATACAAGCATAACGTGCACCGGGTGGGATATGTCAGAGAACAAGCTGCCGAGTGGGATAGACCGTGTTGTCGGACAGCGCGTGCGGTGGCGGCGGCGGGAACTCAAGCTCACGCAGGAACGGCTTGGCGAACTCCTCAACCTCACATTCCAGCAAGTGCAGAAATACGAGAAGGGCGTGAACCGGGTGTCGGCCGGTCGCCTGTTCGAAATCGCCTCCGTGCTCGGCGTTCCCATCACGTACTTTTACGAGGGCGCGGCCGACTTTGTCGACCATGAGAATGCCCAGCTCGCCGAAGACGATGACGCCCACGCGCCGATCATGAATTCGGAAACCCTGGAACTGATCGCGGCCTTCCAGAAGATCGAGGATGTCTCGCTGCGCAAGTCGCTGCTCAACACCGTCCGCGCTGCGGCCTCGGCCTTCGATACCAAACAACACGATTGATTACCGGCGCCGGCTGGGGCAAGACGCGGCCCCATGACCTCCCGCCCCCCCGACACACCCCTTCGCCCCATCCGCACATTCGGGCGCACGGGCGGGCGCGCGCTTTCAGCACGCCAGCAGGCACTGGTCGACGAGCTGCTGCCCGGACTGACCGTGCCGGTGGGCGAGGATGGCGCACTTGACCCGCACGCCCTGTTTGTCCGGCTTGGGCCGGTTTGCCTTGAAATCGGGTTTGGCGGCGGCGAGCACCTGCTTGAACAGGCACGCCGGGCCCCCGATACCGGCTTCATCGGCTGCGAACCTTTCATCGAAGGCATGGCCAAGGCCCTGACCGGCGTCCAGGAGCACGGCCTGGACAATGTCCGCCTGTGGATGGACGACGCCCGCCTGCTAATGGCCGCACTGGCCGACGCGTCTGTCGATCAGGCCTACATCCTGTTTCCGGACCCATGGCCCAAGAAAAAGCAACAGAAGCGGCGCCTGATCCAGCCTGACTTCCTGGACGCGCTTCACCGCATCCTGTCGGTCGGCGCCCGGGTGCGCTTTGCAACCGATGTCGTCAGCTATGCGGATGAGGCGCTTGCGCGCTTCACCGCCCATGGCGGCTTTGCCTGGCTGGCAGAAAGCGCCGATGACTGGCGTGTGCGCCCGGCCGACCATGTTCCGACCCGCTACGAAGCCAAGCGCCTGGGCGATTGCGAACCGGTCTGGTTCGACTTTCGCGTCCTCTAGCGCCCGGCCCGAATACTTGACGAAATGTCGCACTTGTGCGTTTCATATCGCCATCGAATTCGGTCGGTCTGAATATCAAGACCCCGTCAGACCGACGGCCATGACTTTCTTCCTACCCGTTTCGATAGGCGGATCAGACTCATCTCCGGGCCTGGACGCTTTAGCTAAACGCGAAGGAATACACGTAATGGCAACTGGCAAAGTGAAATGGTTCAACGACCAGAAGGGCTTCGGCTTCATCAAACCTGATGACGGCGGAACCGACGTGTTCGTTCACATTTCCGCCGTTGAGCGCTCCGGCCTGCGTACGCTGGCCGAAGACCAGGCTATCTCCTACGAGCTCTACAAGGACGAACGCCGTGGCAAGACGTCGGCGGTGGACCTCAAGATTCTCTAATCCCGCCATTGCCTGAACGGGCAAGGCGAACGGCGGCTCCCGCAACGGAGCCGCCGTATTCGTTTCACCCGTCCCGGCTGGTCTAAGCCCTCGACATCGCTGCCTTGCGGGACTATATAGCGGCCAAGTCGAAAAATATCGGCGGCGGTTCCGGCAACGGGGCCGCCGTTTTTCTTTGCCCGGATTCACCCAGAACCATGATCGCCCTGACCGAACAGGAACGCCGCATTCTCGAACTCGCCGCCCCCGTGGCAGCGAGCCTCGGGCTTGAAATCGTGCGCCTGCGGGTCATGGGCGGACGCCGCCCCGGCCTGCAGATCATGACCGAACGGGCTGGCGGCGCCCCGACAAGTGTCGAGGATTGCGCCCGGCTCTCGCGGGCGCTCAGCCCGGTTTTCGAAGAGTCCGACCCGATCAAGGAAGCCTACACGCTTGAAGTCTCCACGCCGGGCATTGACCGGCCGCTGACCCGTCCGGGTGATTTCGGACGATGGATCGGACACGACGTGAGAATCGAACTGATCCGGCCGCTGGACGGCCGCCGCCGGTTTACCGGAACAATTACCGGCGAAGACGATGCCGGAGCACACATCGAACTTGATGACGACACCGAGCTGGTCGCCCATGTCAACGAGATGAGCCGCGCGACGCTCGTCCTCACCGACGCCCTGATCGATGCCGCGCGCGCCGATGGCAGCCTGCCGCCGCAACTGGACGAAGACGGTCTGGAAGACTTCGAGATCGATGAAACCGACGACGAAACAGATACAAACGAGAAGACGGGAGACGTCACATGAACACAATCGGCGTTTCAGCCAACAGGCTGGAAATTCTTCAGATCGCCAAGGCGGTTGCAGAAGAAAAATCGATCGACCAGCGCATCGTCGTCGAAGCGATGCAGGAAGCCATCGAAAAGGCGGCCAAGGCCAAGTATGGCCAGGAGCACGACATACGCGCGAAAATCGACCCTGCGACCGGCGAACAGACGCTGTGGCGCATCCAGACTGTCGTCGCCGATGCGGACCTGGAAGACGATTCCAAGGAATTGCGCCTTTCGGAAGCCAAGCGTATCGATCCCGAACTTGAGATCGGCAGCGAACTGAAGGAAGAACTCCCGCCCTTCGATTTTGGCCGTGTCGCCGCCCAGACCGCGAAACAGGTCATCATGCAGAAAGTGCGTGATGCCGAGCGCGAGCGTCAGTACGAAGAATACAAAGACCGCGTCGGCGAGATCATCAACGGCATCGTCAAGCGCGTCGAATACGGCCACGTCATCGTCGACCTGGGCCGCGCCGAAGGCATCATCCGCCGCAATGACGGTATCCCGCGCGAGAACTTCCAGCCCAACGACCGCGTCCGCGCCTACCTCTACAAGGTCAGCCGCGAAGTGAAGGGCCCGCAGATCTTCCTGTCACGCGCGGCCCCTGAGTTTATGGTCAAGCTGTTCGCCCAGGAAGTGCCGGAGGTCTATGACGGCGTCATCAACATCCGTGCCTGCGCCCGCGATCCTGGCAGTCGCGCGAAGATCGGTGTCATCTCGAATGACAGCTCGATCGATCCCGTTGGCGCCTGTGTCGGTATGCGCGGCGCGCGCGTTCAGGCCGTGGTCGGCGAATTGTCCGGCGAGAAGATCGACATCATTCCATGGAACTATGATGACGCGACCTTCATCGTGAACGCGCTGCAGCCGGCCGAAGTGTCGAAAGTGGTGCTCGATGAAGAAGAGCGCCGCGTGGAAGTTGTCGTTGCAGACGACCAGTTCCCGCTCGCCATCGGCCGCCGCGGCCAGAACGTGCGCCTCGCCTCCCAGCTGACCGGCTGGCAGATCGACCTCGTCACGGAATCGGCAGACTCCGAGCGTTACCAGCGTGAATTCCAGGAGCGCACCGACCTCTTCGTCGAGGCACTCGACGCTGACGAGACGCTGGCACAGCTTCTGGCATCGGAAGGCTTCGAGACCGTCGAGGAAATCGCCTTCGTTGCGCCGGAAGACTTCATCCAGATCGAAGGCTTTGATGCAGAAGTTGCAGCTGAGCTGCAGGAACGCGCCCGCGAGTTCCTGGACCGTGTTGCCGCCGAAAACGATGCCAAGCGCAAGGAACTCGGTGTTGAAGACGAAGTCATGGAACTTGACGGCATGACCCCCTCCTTCGCGGTGAAACTTGGCCTTGAGGGCGTGAAGACTGTCGAAGATGTCGCCGGGCTCGTTCCCGATGACATCACAGGCAACCGCGAACCCGGGCCTGACGGCAAGCCCGTCTGGGTCGAGGGGATCCTGAAGAAGGGCGAAATGCGCAAGGATGACGCGCAGATGTTCATCATGAAGGCCCGCGTCCTGGCCGGCTGGATCGAGGCTGACGCCCTGGAGCAATTGCAGGCCGCCCAAAAGCCGGCCGAAACCGACACGGCAGACCTGACAGAAGAAGAACGCGCCCTGCTCGCCCTTGGCGACCTTGGCGGTGCAGACGCTGCAGACGCAGCACTTGAAGAGCTCGAGTTCGACCTCGATGCCCTGGCAGCGGAGGGCGGCGATGACGAAGCCGCACCGAAAGAGTGAACCGCGCGTAACCGGCACGGCAGGTGACACGGCGGATGGGGAGGGCCCTGTCCGCCAGTGCGCCGTGACGCGAGAGCGTCTGGCGCAGACGGAGATGGTGCGCTTCGTGCTCTCTCCCGACATGGTCGTGACGCCGGATATCAATTCAAAGCTTCCGGGCCGCGGTGTCTGGGTGAAGGCTGATCGTGACAGCATCGCGCTGGCCGTCTCCAAAGGGGCGTTTGCGCGCGGCTTCAAGGCCCAGGTCAAGGTGCCGGAAGGCCTTGTCGATCAGGTCGAGGCCCTGCTGCTCCAGCGCTGCCTCAGCGTGCTCGGCATGGCGAAGAAAGCGGGCGGTGTCATTCTCGGCTATGATCAGGTCAAGGACGCACTGCGCAAGAAGACGCATGGAATACTGCTGGAAGCGTCCGATGGTGCAGAAGATGGCCGTAACAAGGTGTATTTTCTCGCCAAAGCGCTATATAGCAGCGTGAACGTCGCAGGGGCCCTCACCTCTGCGGAATTGGGCATGGCTTTTGGCCGCGACCGTGTGATACACGGTCTCGTCCGCAAGGGAGCCATTGCGAAGACGTGGACTCTGGCCTATCGCCGGCTGACCGGGTTTCGCGAAGCCCCCGAATTGAACTGGTTCAAGGATCAGGATCGGTCTTGAAAACTTGCCGGGACGCATGGGCGCTTCGGCTGAAACTGTGATATGTAGGACGTATGAGCGAAACGAACGATACAGGTAATAATTCGGGTGGCCGCAAGCCGCTCACCGTGGCCCGCAAATCAGCCGGCACGGTGAAGCAGAGCTTTAGCCATGGTCGCTCGAAACAGGTTGTGGTGGAAACCAAGAAGCGCCGGGCGGTTGGCCCTGGCGGCGCAGGCTCCGCAGCCGGACAGACAAGCGAAGCCCCGGCCCGGCAGCAGACAGACACGCTCGAAGCGCGCCTGATTGCAACCGCGCGCAAGCTTGGCATCACGGTCGACGAACTCAAGGCGCGCCAGAAGGTGCTGCTCGAGCGCAAGGCCGAAGAGGCCAGCCGCGCCATCGGCAACAAGGAAGTCGTTGCCGCGCAGGACCGCCTGCGGACCGAGCAGGAACGCAAGGCCCAGGAAGCCCGCGATCGCGACGAAGCCGAAGTGCGCCGCCGCGCCGAGGAAGAAGCCGCTCGCAAGGCCGAAGCTGACGCGTCAGCCGCTGCCGCCGCGCCCGCAGACGTTGACCGCAGCGCACGCAGCCGTACCGTG
>NZ_LADU01000034.1 GCF_000961795.1 Hyphomonas sp. BRH_c22 | reverse complement strand
GGCGACATACGTCCCGGCAGCGACACCGGCCGCCGCGCCTGCAGCGGAGCCTGCGCCAAGCTGCGGCGCGCCGGTAATGAGGCCGGAGGCAATGCCGGGCGCAAAGATGCCCATCCAGAAGAAGACAATCGCGGCCAGCACCGTGCCCATGACCTGAGCGAGCGTGACATCATCGCCGGTGCGGAATGCGTCGGTGACAGACGAGAAGAGCGTCGAGCCGATACCGATGATGACGGCGAGCACCATGAGCTTGATGCCGGAGGTGATGACATTGCCGAGCACGCGTTCAGCCAGAAACGTCGTCTTGTTCCAGAGCGCGAACGGCACGAGCACGAACCCGGCCAGCGTCGTCAGCTTGAACTCCAGGATCGTGATGAAGAGCTGCACGGCGAGCACGAAGAAGGCGACCATGATGATGGCCCAGGCGATGAACATCACCGCGATCATGATGAAGTTATGGAAGAAAGAGATTGGCCCCAGCATGTCGCCGATCTCTTCCAGAAGCGGCTGACCGGCATCGAGGCCGACACTGGCGATGAAGCCGGGGCGCAGGAGATCATCGGCAGTCATCGTCCCGCCGCCAGCGGTCACGCCAAGCTCGGCGAAACTGTCAAAGACGATACCGGCGAGGAGAGAGAAGTTGCCGATGATGAAGGCGAAGAAGCCGACATAGAGCACCTTCTTCAGGAGCCCGGCGATGACGTCCGTGTTCTGGCTTAGCGCCCAGAACAGGCCCGCCAGCGTGATGTCGATGGCGATGAGCGTGGTCGACAGGTAAGCGACATCGCCCGCCAGCAGGCCGAACCCGCTGTCAATGTAAGCTATGAAGGTCGCAAGGAAGGTGTCGATCACGTCCATGGCGCGCTATTCTCCGAGGAAGGCCCGGGTGCGTGCGCGACCACGTTCGGCTTCGGCGAGTTGGCGCGCCCGCTCCAGCGCCTCGGCGCGGTAATGGGCCGCCATCATGGCTTCCATTTGCATGAGCTGCTCGGTCTGCAGGGCTTCGATCTGGTTGCCGGCCTGGGCGACCTGGAGATTGCCGACGGCGGACTGGCTGTCCGCGATCAGCCGGTCGAGGCTGTCACTGTCAGCCCGCGCTGTGGAGACGACCTGCGCCGTGACGGTCAGGCTGTCCCTGTAAGCTGTGCGCGATTGCCGCCAGCGGGCGCGGGCCTCTTCGACGAGCACGGCCTGACGCGGCGGCTCGGCGCCATAGTCTTCCGGGTACACCTCTTCATACTCGCGCTCGATTTCCTCGACGCGGTAGCCGATGCCTTCGGCCTCGCGCATCAGCTCCTCGATGCGGCGCATACGGCGCAGGATGTCGTCAGCGATAGAATCCGGCAGTGCTTCCAGATCGCGCGCCATGTTTTCCAGCATTTCGATTTCATGGGTGAGCTGCTGGATCTGCTGGTTGACCTCCTGAAGCGAGCGGATGGCCTGGTAGATGTTCTGGATGTGATTGGCCGGGTCATACACCGTCCATTGGGCCGAAGCGGGCGGCGCGATGAGGATGGAGAGCGGCGCGGCGCAGATCAAAGCGGAGGCAAGTATGCGTTTCATCGGGGGCTCCTATTCGGCGGCGAGGAATTGGGCGGGATGGAAGGAAGTTTTCGCCTCGGGTTCCGGCGCATCGCCGGGCCAGCGGGCGAGCAATTCCGCCGCCCAGGGCAGGCCTTTCTCGATGAGCCAGCAGGCGGCAAAGCCGTCGCCTTCCGTCTCGGCCCAGATGCGATCCATGCGGGCCTGGTCTTCCGGCGATGACGCGCCGCAAACTGAGAGGGCGATGGGGCCGAGGCCAAGATCGAAGACGCGCGCGGCCAGCGGCGACTGGTAATAATAATCGCGCTTAGGCGCGGCCCGGCTGATCAGTTCGATCTGGCGGGCATTGAGGCCGAACCGCTGATAGGTCTCGCGGGACTGGGGTTCCTGTGCGCGTTCATTGGGCAGGAAGATGCGTGTGGGGCAGGATTCGACGAGGGCGGGCGCGATGGTGCTGTTTGCAATGTCGGCAAGGCTTTGCGTCGCAAACACGACCGACACGTTTTTCTTGCGCAATGTCTTGAGCCATTCGCGAATGCGCGCGGCGAACATTGGATCGTCAAGGAAGAGCCACGCCTCATCGAGGATGAGCAGCGTCGGCTTGCCGTCGAACCGAGCTTCCAGCCGGTGGAAGAGATAGGTGATCACGGGCGCCACGGCGCCCTTTGCGTGCATCAGCTCTTCCATCTCGAAACACACCGTGTCTGCGAGACTGAGGCTTTCATGATCGGCGTCGAGAAGCCGTCCATGCGGGCCTTCCAGCGTGAACGGGTGCAGGGCCGATTTGAGCGTGTCGTCCTGCAGCATCAGGCTGAGGCCTGTCAGCGTACGTTCTTTTTCAGGCGCTGAGCTGAGAGACTGGACCCCATCCCAGAGCCGGGCTTTCAGGTCCGGGGTCATGGCAACGCCTTCATTTGTGCAGAGGCCTGCGAGCCAGTCGGCGGCAAAGCTCGCACCATGTTCGGTGTCGATATTCTTCAGCGGCTGGAGGCTTGGGGAATTGCTGCTGCCGAGATCAATATGCGCGCCGCCCATGCAAAGCGTTGCCGCGCGGGCCGAACGCCCCTTGTCGAAGATGAAGACTTGGCCTGACTCATAGCGCTTCCATTGCAGGGCGAGCAGCGACAGGAGCACCGACTTGCCCGCGCCGGTCGGACCGACGACCAGCGTATGGCCGACATCGCCAATGTGGAGGTTCAGGCGGAACGGTGTCGTGCCATCAGTCTGCGCCTGAATGAGCGCGGGGGCGCCCAGGTGCCGGTTCGTCTCCTCGCCCGCCCAGACCGCCGAGAGCGGCACCATATGGGCAAGGTTCAGCGTGTGCAGGATCGGCTGGCGGACATTGGCATAGGGGTGACCGGGCAATGAGCCGAGCCAGGCATCCACGGCATTGAGGGTGTCGCGGATCGCTGTAAAGCCGCGGCCATTGACGATGCGCTCGGCCACGCGGATGTGCTCGTCAACCGCCCGCCGGTCGGGATCGGCAACCGTGATGGTCGTGGTGACATAGCCATAGGAAACAAGATCACTGCCAAGCTCCTGCAGCGCCGCATCGGCATCGGCGGCCTTGTTGTCGGCGTCATTGTCAACGAGCGCGGCGGGCTCGTTGAACATTGTCTCGCGCAGCACCGCGCCGATGGATTTGCGCTTGGCGAACCAGTGGCGGCGCTTTTTGCCGAGCACCTTCTCGGCCTGCGCCTTGTCCATGGCGATGAACCGGGTCGCCCAGCGATAGGCAAACCCTTGGCGATTGAGCTCATCAAGAATGCCCGGCAGGGTCGAGGCCGGGAAGCCGAGAATGGTCAGTGTGCGAAGGTGAGCCTCGCCGATCATGGGTTCGAGCCCGCCGGCGAAGGGTTCATCGGCAAGTATGGCGTCGAGGAAGACGGGCAGTTCCGGCGTCACCACAGGATGGCGCTTGGTCGATATCGTCGAATGCAGATAGGTCAGCGTCTCGTCGTCAGTGAGCTTTGCGATCTCGGCGAGGCAGGTGGAGAGGAGATCGAAAACGCGAGACGCATGCTGCTGGAAGGTCTCCAGCCGGTGACGCCAGGTCGCGGCGTCTTCCGTTTCGGCACGCTGGATCAGGGCCTTTTCGGCACGGCCTGTGGCGTCGGCGGGCGGCAGCCAGAGCAGGGTCAGGAAGTAAGCACTCTCAAAGCGGGTTCCGGATTCTTCGGCTTGTAATGCCCGTTCCTGATCGACAAGCCAGGACAGCGCATCGGGGAACTCCGCCTCCGGATAGTCATGCACGTCATGGCGCTGCGCTTCGAAGAAGAGCGCCCAGCCCGAGCCGAACCGGCGAAGCACATTGTTCACACGGGCATTGATCGAAACGAGTTCTTCCTCGGTGGAGCTTTCGAGGTCAGGGCCGCGATATTTGAATGTCGTCTGGAAACTGCCATCCTTGTTGAGCACCACGCCCGGCGCGACGAGACAGGCCCAGGGCAGGTAATCCGCGAGGAGGACCGGGGTTTCTGCGTATTCTTTGAGGTTCAGCATGTCAGATGCTCCTTGTGGCGCGTCGAGCGGCCCGCGACGGCCATGAAATCCGGATCGCTTCTGGCCATGAACACCGCTGCCGAATGCCCGACGGCCCAGAGCACGAGGCCCGGTATCCAGAGCTGCAGGCCAAGGCCCACCGCGGCAGCGAGCGTCCCGATGGCGATGGCGGCCGTGCGCGGCGCGCCCGCCATCAGGATCGGCTCGGTCAGGGACCGGTGGAGCGGGATCTCATAGCCTTCGGCAGACATCAGATGAGCGCTCCGCCGCCGAAGCTGAAGAAGGTCAGGAAGAAGCTTGTCGCGGCAAAGGCGATGGACAGCCCGAATACGATCTGGATCAGCTTGCGCATGCCGCCGGAGGTCTCGCCAAAGGCCAGCGTCAGGCCGGTAATCGTGATGATGATCACCGCAACGATGCGCGCGACCGGACCCTCAATCGAGGTCAGGATCTGATCGAGCGGGCCTTCCCAGGGCATGCCGGAGCCTGCTGCATGGGCCGGACCGGCGATCATGAGGCCGATACCGATACAGGCCGCGACCTGGACCGTTCGGTTCACCGTCTGGAGGTGATTATAGAGCGTCATTGGGTTTCTCCATGTTGGACGAGGGACAGGGAACGGGAGACGAGCGGGGCGGTCTGATACCCCTCGCCGTCAAAACCTGTGACGCGTAGCGCCTCTTCAACGCGGCGCTGGCCGCCTGCGCGGCTCATGAACACGACCACGTCAATCGCTTCAGCGATGAGGTCGAAGGGCGCGCGCGGTGTGGCTTCCAGTGTCAACTGTTCAAGCCGCGCCAGCGCGCCGTGTGCCGAGTTGGCGTGCAGCGTCGTGATCCCGCCCGGATGGCCGGTGTTCCAGGCTTTTAGCAGGTCGAGTGCTTCAGCCCCGCGCACCTCGCCGACAATGATCCGGTCTGGCCGCAGCCGCAGCGTCGAGCGCACAAGGTCCTGCAGGCTGGTGCTGCCGCGATGGGTGCGAAGCTGCACCACATTGGGCGCGGCGCAGCGAAGCTCGCGCGTGTCTTCGAGGATGACGATGCGGTCACCACGCAGGGAGGGTTCGGCGAGCAGCGCGTTGGTGAAGGTCGTCTTGCCGGAGGACGTGCCGCCCGCGATCAATATGTTCGCATGACTCGCAATCGCGTCTTTCAGCGCCGTAGCCAGCGCAGGCGCGAGCACGCCCTGGGTGACATAGTCACCGAGTTCAAACGGCGTTGTCGCAGGCTTGCGGATCGAAAAGCATGGGCTGGTCGAGACAGGTGGGAGAAGCCCCTCAAACCGCTCGCCGCTACCTGGGAGTTCGGCAGAAACAATCGGGGCGGACCGATCAAAGGCCTCGCCTATGCTGCTCGCGACAAGGCGGATGATCCGTTCGCGCGCGGTGGCTGAAATGATTTCGGGACTGACCTCGACCCCTCGCCCCGCCCGCTCGATCCAGATCGAGCCGTCAGGGTTGGCGAGGATTTCGATGACGTCGTCAGCTTCCAGCGCTGCCCGCACCGCGCCTTCGCAGGCAGACCGCAGCATGGATACGCGTCGTTGGTCGGTCTCAAGCGTTCGGGCGGGTGCGGACATCGGGGGAAAGGCTCCTGTAGTTGCTGACAGGTCCAATCCTCTGATTTAACGCCAGTTTCTGATAGCTGGGAAAGTCGCAAACGGTCGGAACGGATCGAGAGGTCTTGCAAGATCGGGCCGTCTAAGGGCTGCATAAAAGATGCAGCACTAATGCGTCGGATATCACTCAATAGCCCTGGAAAATGCGCTGTATGCGTCAAAACTCAATCATTAAGGTCGTCGGCAGCCGAGGCAGACAAAGCCCGCTTCGATAGCGGTTCATCCGAGGCCACGCGCCTGGCGACCTGATCGATGAAGAATTCAAAACGGCGCTGGCCGAGGAGCTGGGCGGCGTCACGTTCGGCTTCTGGGATCGGGTCTGTCCGAGTGAGCCAGTAAAGGACGAACTGGCCGAGGGTTTCTAGGCATAGGGCGAGGTCTCGCTCCATGGCGTTCTGGCGCGCCTCGATCCGGTCGAGGCGCTGCAACAGAATGTCATCGCGCGCCGCGGTCCGCTGCGGATCGAGATAGGCCCGTAGCGCATCTTCCATGATCGCGGATTTTGTTGCGCCGGGCGCAAGGACCATCTCGTCCAGCTTGCGATGCAACTCATGGGAGAGGCGGATATTGACGCGTGGCTTCATGATCAGAATTTCGGAAAGAAGTCGCCGTCCGCGCGGTCCATGCCAAGGGCGCGCTGGGCTGGCTTGAGGGATTTCACAGCTGCCGCATCAAGTTCCCCATCCTCTTTCGGCAGGTCAGGCACCTCCTCGCGTGCGGGCGTTTCTTTTTCTGGCGGATCGAGGCTCGGCGTCTGGCTGTGTTGCAGTCCGCCCTCGTCTGACCCGGTCGGGCTGACAGTTGGCGGCACAGGCTCCACGCTGGCCAATACGCCATCCCAGTCATGACCCCGCCTCTCCGGAAGAAACGGATTGGTTGGCGGCGGCAGAACCCGCGCGGTGAAATTCCGGTCTTCGAAATAGCGGAGTTTCTTCGCCTTCAAGGGCCGCGCGCCGGAGACCATGACGAGTTCTTCGTCAGAGGGCAGCTGCATCACCTCGCCCGGCGTCAGAAGGGGCCGCTGGGTTTCCTGGGCCGAGACCATGACGTGGGAGAGCCAGGGCGCGAGGCGGTGGCCGGCATAGTTGCGCTGGGCGCGTTGCTGGGTGGTTGTTCCGAGGGCGTCGGAAATTCGTTTCGCTGTGCGCTCATCATTGGTCGCAAAGGCGATGCGCACATGGCAATTGTCGAGAATGGCATTGTTTGGCCCATAGGCCTTTTCGATCTGGTTCAGGGACTGGGCGATCAGATAGGCGCGCATGCCATAGCCCGCCATGAAGGCGAGCGCGCTCTCGAAGAAATCGAGCCGCCCGAGCGCCGGAAACTCGTCCAGCATCAGCAACACTTTGCGACGCCGCTCTCCCTTGCGTGGCAGGTCCTCGGTCAGCCTGCGTCCGATCTGATTGAGGATCAGCCGCACCAGCGGTTTTGTCCGTGAAATGTCTGATGGCGGGATGACCAGATAGAGCGAGCATGGCCGCTTGCCCTCGATCAGATCGGCGATCCGCCAGTCACTGGCGCTGGTGGCGCTGGCAATGACCGGGTCGCGGTACAGCCCCAGAAAACTCATGGCGGTGGAAAGTACGCCGGATCGCTCATTCTCGGACTTGTTCAGGAGTTCGCGGGCAGCCTGCGCGACGATCGGGTGCACCGCGCTGCCCAGATGTGGGGTATTCATCATGGCGGACAGGGTCGCCTCGAAGCTGCGGTCCGGGTCAGACAGAAACCGCGCACAACCGGCCAGCGTCTTGTCTGTTTCGGCATAGAGCACGTGCAGGATGACACCGACCAGGAGCGCATGCCCGGTCTTCTCCCAGTGATTGCGGCGTTCCAGCGAGCCCTCGGGATCGACCAGGATGTCGGCGATGTTCTGCACGTCGCGCACTTCATTGTCGCCGCGCCTCACCTCCATGAGCGGATTGAACCGAACCGAACCTGTATCCGTCGGCTCAAAGCGCAGGCAATGGGAAAAGCGTGACCGCCAGCCTGAGGTCAGGTCCCAGTTCTCGCCCTTGATGTCATGAATGACCGCGCTGCCGGTCCAGCCGAGAAGGGTTGGCACAACGAGCCCCACGCCCTTGCCGGAGCGGGTCGGCGCGAAGGCCATGACATGTTCCGGGCCGTCATGGCGCAGATAGGCGGATTTCCAGCGCCCGAGAAAGACACCATCCTCGACCAGAAGTCCGGCCTTGCGGACATCATGCGCACTGGCCCAGCGCGCCGACCCATAAGTTGTCAGATGCTTCTTCGATCGCGCCCGCAAGAGCGAGCCGATCACGGCGACCACCGCCCCCAAAAACCCGCCACCAGCGGCAATCAGTCCGCCGCGCGCAAACACGCCCGGCGCATAGGCTTCGTAAGCGTACCACCACTGGAACAAACGCCAGGGCCGATAGACCGGCGTATCGCCAAGCATGAACCAGGGTCGCCCAAGCCCCGGCTGGAAGCCAAGCGCCTCTGCGGTCCACTGGGTCGCGCCCCACATCGAGAACAGGATGATCAGGCAGACCAGACAGAAGGTGCCGATAAGAACTTTTGTGCCGGTCATCATGCGGTCCGAACAGACAAGGGGAGCGCTCAAGCATCAGCCAAAGCGAAGCCCTCGCCCAGACGGGAAAGGCGCAAGAATTCGCAAATCCGAGATTGGACCTTTTCAACTCCGGAACGTCATTTTCCGGATTGCGGGAATCGAACAACCCGACTACGGTCTGCGTGCAACCAGTTTCTGTGTGAGCAAAGTTACTGGATCAATCATGTCGGCAGGAGGACATGGGCGCAATGAACAAGTCGGAGCTTCGCTGGGGCGTCGAGCGGCGTCTCGAGTTTATCGAGTTCCGGCTGTACTGGGAGGGGCATGTGAACCGCGGCGATCTGATGGAAGTTTTTGGCGTCTCGGTGAATCAGGCTTCGACCGATCTCAACCGTTATCTGGAGCTCGCGCCGGGCAACATGCTCTACGATAAGAGCGAACGCACTTATGTGCGCGGCGATCACTTCTCGCCGAAATTTCTACAACCGGATGCGGGTCGTTATCTTTCACAGCTTCATTTGCTTGATCAGGGGATCGTGGAGCGGTCCGATGCCTGGCTGGGCCATCTCCCGGAATTTGAAGCGTCGCCAACACCAGCCCGCGGGGTCGAGGCCCCGATCCTTCGTTCAATTCTCAAGGCCATCGAAAACAGCGAAGCGATCGAGGTGCGATATCGGTCCATGTCAAACCCGGATCCCGTCTGGCGCTGGATCGCGCCACATGCGCTCGGTTTTGACGGGTTCCGCTGGCATGCCCGGGCCTGGTGCCTGAAGGACGAGGTGTTCAAGGACTTTGTGCTTTCGCGCATGCTCAAGGAACGAAGGCGCAAACCTTCAGAAATAGATCCGCAGGCTGACCTCGACTGGCACAGGAAAGTCGAGTTGGAGGTCGTCCCGCATCCGGCCCTGTCCGAAGCCCAGCGGGCCGCAATCGCGCTCGACTATGGCATGACCAATGGCAGCGCCAGTCTCTTGGTCAGAGGCGCTATGCTTTACTACACACTCCGCCGCCTGGGACTGGACACTGATCCCGACGCCCGCAAACCCCAGGATCAGCACATAATTTTGCAAAACCGCAGTCGGGTCCTTGATTCGGCAAACACCAATCTGTCGTGAGTGAAATGCAATGAAAGCTTTTGAATTCGACCAGCATTTGATCACGGCCTATGAACGGTTCTCGCGTTCCTTCACCTCCATTCGGTCAAATGACCTGCGATCTGAAATTGATCGCCAGTATGACGAAGGGCGTTTTTGGCCTGAGGCATTGTTGTCACTGAATCCCCGCTATCGGTCGGACAAGAATATCGATGAACTTGTAGCGTCGGGCGATCTGGATAGCGCCACTGGCAAGGTTTTCCGCTTTGGTGACGTCCCGATGACGTTTTATCGGCACCAAGCCGAAGCCATCGCCAAGGCGAAAGCGGGTAAGAGTTTCGTCGTTACGACCGGCACGGGATCAGGAAAATCCATGTGCTTTTTTGTGCCGGTGGTGGACGCGATTATCCGGGCCTTACGCGCAGGAAAACCAAGAAAAACCAGGGCGATCATCGTTTATCCAATGAACGCGCTGGCTAATAGCCAGTTGAAGGAGATTGATAAATTCATCAGCCAGTCGGACCTTCCGGACAAGATGCGCCCAGTGATCAAGCGATATACCGGACAGGAAAGTCAGGAAGAGCGCCAGAAGATCGCAGCGAATCCACCGGATATACTTCTGACAAACTATATGATGGCTGAGCTCCTTCTGACGCGTCAGGATAAGCTGGACGCGCAGGTGGTCGAGAATGCGAGCAGCTTGGAATTCATTATTCTGGATGAGCTGCATACCTACCGGGGGCGACAAGGCGCAGACGTGGCCGTTCTTGTCCGGCGACTTCGGGACAGATGCGCGCCCGACGGGGCGCCTGTATGCATCGGTACTTCGGCCACGATGGCATCCGAGGGATCAGATGAAAGCAGAGCTGTTGCCGTGGCAAAAGTCGCCTCCCGTCTGTTCGGCGCGGATATCGGTCCCGATGCCGTCATTGATGAGTCTCTTCAGCGAGCTACGGATGACAATATCAGTTTGGCAGAAGCTATTTCTGCCTTGCCATCCGCTCTTGCCGACGGCGTTCCGAATGTTTTGGACGATCAGACACTCAGAACGCATCCATTAGCGGTCTGGACGGAGCTTGCTCTTGGCCTTGACGATGGGCTCGAGCTCAAACGGCAAAAGCCGGTTCCTTTCCAAAGTGCTGTCGATCGGCTCGTTGCAGACAGCGGTTCAAGCTCTGAAGTTTGCAAACGGGTTCTTCAGGATTTCCTGACCAAGGTCAGCCTCCCGGAGAGTGACAGAGGCGGAAGCGGAGAACGGGCATTTCTTGCGTTCAAACTTCACCGCTTCATCTCCGGCGCTGGTGAGGTCTTCACGACGCTGACAAAACATCCGCGAACCGTCCTGTTCGAAGGGCAGCTGGAGGATCCAAACGCGCCCGGAAACCGACTGTATCCAACACGCTTCTGCAGAAACTGCGGTCACGAATATCATGTCGTTACGAAGACTGACGATGACGGCCATACCAGATTTCTGCCGCGAGGAATCGACGATACACCACTTGAGTCCGAAGACGGTTCTGAGGTCGCTGGTTATCTCTGCCCCGTGCCAGAAGGCGACGCCGATTTTGTATTCAACGGAGACCTGAGCACGTTTCCCGAGAGCTGGCTTGAGGAACGCAATGGCATGGAGCGGTTGCGGTCCTATCGCAGAGCGCGTGCACCTGTTTCGTTTTTTGTTGAACCCGATGGACGTCACAGTTCAGGCGGCCGGGAGTTCTTCTTTGTGCCGGGCAAATTCGCGTTCTGCCTTTGCTGTCAGGATGAACCTAATCAGGGCATGCGGGAACGCAGCAAACTTGCTGGCTTATCGGGCGAAGGCCGGAGTTCGGCGACAACGCTATTGGTGTCGAGCACCCTTGAATGGATGAATTCGGCCGAGAGTGGCGTTCCGGATACGAAGCGAAAGCTTCTCGGATTTACGGATAACCGCCAGGACGCGGCGCTTCAGTCCGGTCATTTCAATGATTTTCTTTTCGTCAGTCTTTTGCGCGGCGCCATATTGCGGGCAATACTTGACGATGGCCATGACGGCCTGAGTGAGGATGAATTCGGCCTCAGAGTCGTCAAGGCGCTTGGCTTCGTCTCATCCAATGCTGGCGCGCGGGTTCATTGGATGCTGGATCCATCTGCGGGCGCCGTCATTCGTGAGGATGCGCAGCGCGCCCTCGCCAAAGTGCTTGCCCATCGAGTCTGGACAGATCTCCGTCGCGGGTGGCGTTACACGAATCCCAGCCTGTCAGTTCTCAATCTGATTGATGTGCGATTTGTTGGTCTTGAGGAAATTGCCAACGACCGCGAACGAATGATGGCTGTGCTGCCGGAGTTGGGAGAAGTCTCCGCCGACCAACGTCAACAACTCATCAAGGAACTGCTGAGCGCAATGCTCGCTGGTCTTGCGGTCAACACAGAGTCTCTCGACCTCGCGGTGCTCGACGGCGTGGCGCAGAAATCCAGATCGCTGCTCCGTTCGCCCTGGGCCATCGACAGTAAGGAAAAGCCTCGCGGGAGGTCTGCGCTGGTTCAGCGCGCACCCGGCAAGGGCGTGGTCAGCCTACGCGAAGAACAAACGCTACTCCGCGCGGGTCATAATTCTCGTATCGCCAGACTGATCAACAAGAATAGCGTCATCGGAACAAAACTGGGCAAAAATGACTACCTGGATTTTCTCGGGCGCCTTCTCGAACTTCTTTCCGATGAAGGTCTCGTTGTCCCCGTCGAGATCGACACAAATGTCATGGGCTGGCGGCTTACGCCGTCGGCTGTCAGGCTCGTGCCAGGGGCAGCGCTACGGGACGTGGCTGCGCGGGGAAATGAGTATTTCCATAACCTGTATCTCTCCATTGCGAATGATCTCGCCTTGGGGCGGAGCGCATATTGGGGGTTGGAAGGCCGGGAGCACACCGCACAGGTATCTCAAAAACAGCGCGAGTGGCGCGAATGGCGCTTCCGGTTCGAAAGCGACGACCAGAGCAATCTGCAGGGTTCTGAATACAGGACCGAGATAAAGGCGACAGGTGAGTCAGACCAGTTCCTTCCGGCGCTCTTTTGTTCACCGACAATGGAACTCGGTGTTGATATCTCAGCACTGAACGCCGTTTACCTACGCAACGTGCCGCCAACGCCGGCCAACTATGCGCAACGCGCTGGACGTGCCGGGCGCTCTGGTCAGGCTGCGGTGGTGGTCGCGTATT
Source organism: Hyphomonas sp. BRH_c22 (assembly GCF_000961795.1). Taxonomy (GTDB): domain Bacteria; phylum Pseudomonadota; class Alphaproteobacteria; order Caulobacterales; family Hyphomonadaceae; genus Hyphomonas. The sequence continues at coordinate 21,776 of NZ_LADU01000034.1, read as the reverse complement.
GTGCTTCAGGGTCGCCACACGATCAGTATTTCTTTGATCGCCGCAACGATATGGTTGCCGGTGTTGTGAGGCCGCCAGCTCTCGACATCACAAATGAAGAACTCGTTCGCTCCCATCTTCATGCTGTCTGGCTTGCAGAATCCAAGCTGGCCCTGTCTCCGGACATCCCAGAAATACTCGATTTGCAAGCGGAGAAATTCCCGCTCAAAGACGACATCCTGAGCGCCATTAGCAAACCATCGCTGGTTTCCTCCGCAATGGTCCCCATGAAGCGCGTATTTCATGCCATTCTGGCGGCTGATGGCGGAGCGCTCCCAACATGGATGGATGATGCCGATGACTTCGTCCTCAGCGTGGCCATGGAAGCGCCGAGGTCGTTTGACCAGGCGTTTGGTCGATGGCGGGACCTCTATAAGTCAGCGCGCAGCCAACTGTCAGAGGCCAATGCTCGATCAGAGATAACGGGACTCTCAGGAGCTGATCGACGGAAGATCAAGTCGGCGCAAATTCAGGCGAGTGATCAGATCGCCATCCTTGAGCAAGGCAAGGCATCGAATGGTTCGGATTTCTACTCATATCGGTATCTGGCAACTGAGGGCTTTTTGCCGGGATATAATTTTCCACGACTGCCACTTTACGCTTTTATTCCGGGTGAAGACAAAACCGGATCGTTTTTATCACGAGCTCGGTTCCTGGCGATTTCCGAGTTCGGCCCACGGAGTCTGATTTATCATGAGGGCCGCGCCTATCGTGTCATGAAAGCGAAGCTGCCCCCGGAAGCACGAAGTGGTGACGGTTCGGAGCTTGCAACTAAGGATATCTTTATCTGCCAGGATTGTGGCGCTTGCCATGAAAATGAGGTGGAACGTTGTCATGGCTGCAACGCGCACATGGCAGGTGAAGTGCCGATCAAGAAGACACTGCGGATCGACAATGTCGAGGCCATGCCCACCGAGCGCATTTCGGCAAATGATGAAGAGCGGGTGCGTCAGGGTTTTGACATTCAGACGGTCTTCTCCTGGCCTCGCAAGGAAGGACAGATTCAGGTCACCGATGCTGATTTCCGGTGTGGTGAGAAAAGTCTGTTGGCGCTGCAGTATGCCAACAGTGCCGAGATCAGTCGTTTGAACAAGGGTCTCAAGCGCCGACGGGATCAAACCGTCTTCGGCTTTTATATTGATCCAAGAACAGGGTATTGGGCCAAATCCGAGGATGAAGACGCAGAGACTGACGCGGCGCCGGACGTTGTGAGGCCCGTGCGGATTGTGCCGATCGTCAGGGACCACAAGAATGCGCTTTTGCTCCGGATCACAGATCCGCAAGCCTATACTCCTGAAACAATCACCACCCTGCAGCATGCCCTGCTCAGGGGCATTGAGGTCGTCTACCAGCTGGAGGAAGGTGAAGTATTGGGCGAGCCCTTGCCCGCACGGGACAATCGCCGGGCAATCCTTGCTTATGAAGCGACCGAAGGCGGCGCGGGCGTTCTGACGCGCCTTATCGATGACCCAAAGGCAATCGCGCTGGTGGCCAAGACGGCGCTTGAGCTGATGCACTTTCAAAATATCGACAAGGCGATTGGCGCAGGTGATGCCGCGTTGCTCGCTGACGCAGACCATGAGGCCTGCGTCAGAGGCTGCTATCGGTGCCTGCTCTCATATTTCAACCAGCCCGATCACGAGCAGATTGATCGGGCGAGCGATGAAGTGAAGCAGTTTCTGATTGACCTTGCCCGTGGCGAAACAATTGTTCTGCAAAGGATAAAGCCGGATGCGGGGGCGCATTTATGGCTCAATGCCTTTGCCGCAGCCAATCTGCCTGAACCAGATGCGTTGCATCTTGAACTCGGTGACTCGACGATCGAGTTTGGCTGGAAAACACATCGTGTCGCGGCAACTCTGCAAGCGGTGACAAATGAGCTGGCAGGCGAGGCCCTGGAAAAGGGTTGGGAGATCGTCTCTCTGCCCTCTAGTCCTGACGATGGCCTCCCATCTCAGCTGGTGACACTGTTGGGGGGCGACGCATGAGTTTCAACGTATCACCGGGAGATCTTGTCCGGGCAAGAGGACGGGAGTGGGTCGCACTCCCTGCACCTGATAGTGACGTTCTGGCACTACGTCCGCTTTCTGGGAACGAAAACGACATCGTTCTGCTCAACCCCGAACTCGAACTGACGACAGTGGAGCCTGCTCGTTTCGATCTGCCAACCGATGCGGTGCCAACTGTTCAATCGAAGGCGGCCCTGCTCAGCGACGCGCTGAGACTTACACTGCGTCGCGGCGCCGGCCCGTTCAGGTCGGCGGCTCATCTGGCCTTCGAGCCTCGTACTTATCAACTTGTGCCCTTGCTAATGGCTCTGAGGCTTCAGGTTCCGAGACTTCTCATTGCTGACGATGTGGGGATTGGGAAAACCATCGAAGCCGGACTAATCCTCCGAGAGTTCATGGACCGGGGCGAGGTAGACTCGTTTTCTGTACTCTGCCCGCCGCACCTCGTGGATCAATGGATCATTGAGCTCAAGGACCGGTTCGGGATTGATGCGGTTCCGGTGACCTCGGGAACAGCAGCCCGTCTTGAACGCAATCTGCCCCTGGCCCAGACGCTGTTTGACGCATTTCCCTTTACCGTTGTCAGTCTTGACTACATCAAAGCTGAGAAGCGCCGGGATGGGTTTGCAAGAGCTTGCCCCGATTTCGTTATTGTGGATGAGGCTCACGCCTGCGTCGGCACTCACAAGGGCAAACAGCAGCGCTTTGATCTCCTTCAGGGGCTTGCAAAAGACGTCAGTCGTCGCCTGATCATGCTGACTGCAACGCCGCATTCGGGCGATGAAGAGGCTTTCGCGCGGCTCCTATCACTCATCGATGGTGAATTCGCCAGCGCAGACTTTGACAATGTGCGCTATCGGGAGCGCCTCGCGCGGCATTTTGTTCAGCGCCGACGCGTGGACCTGATTGAAGGTGACTGGGATGAGACGCGGTCCTTTCCAAAACATGAGACCACGGAGTTTTCCTACCGGCTGACGGGACCGCACCTGGACTTTCAGGAGGCGGTTATCGACTACTGCCTTGGCGTGGTGTCACGCGCGGGAAGTCAGCGGCGCGATCAAAGGTTGGCGTTCTGGGGAACGCTCGCGCTTATGCGCTGCGTTGGGTCGTCACCGGCCGCGGCGCTCAGTGCCCTGAGGAACCGCGCCAGCAATGAGACTGAGCGCCTCGAACCCCAGATATACGATGAAGACGGCGATGACGAAGATGCAGTGGACCTCGAGCCGGGCACGGTCTTCACGTCGGACCCTGAACTGCTAGCGCTGCTTGATAAAGCATCAGGGCTCACAACCGAGACAGACCCGAAAATTGACGCGCTCGTCAGTGCCTTGAAACCTCTTATCAAAGACGGGGCAAACCCGGTCGTGTTTTGCCGCTATCTGGCAACTGCGGAATATGTGAAGGAACGGCTCCGCAAGGCGTTCAACAAGGTCACTGTGGAAGCGGTCACCGGTGAACTGACACCCGATGAGCGCCGTGATCGGGTTGCCGAAATGGCGTCCGAAGATTCACAAAAGCAAACCCAGCGCATTCTTGTGGCCACCGATTGCCTGTCTGAGGGCATCAACCTCCAGCAACTCTTCGACACCGTGGTTCACTACGATCTTTCGTGGAACCCGACACGCCACCAGCAGCGAGAGGGTCGCGTTGACCGCTTTGGGCAGCCTGCTGAACTGGTTCGGTCAATCATGATGTTCTCGCCTGACAGCGCAATCGACGGCGCGGTTTTGGACGTCATCTTGCGAAAGGCAGAAGAGATCAGGAAAGCAACCGGCGTCACTGTTCCGCTACCGGAAGAACGCGGAGCGGTCACAGACGCCCTAATGGCGTCGATGATGCTGCGTCGCGGCGGACAGCAACAGCTTGCTCTGGATTTGCGCCTCGATGACGGCACGCGCGCCATCGAGGCGCGGTGGCGCGATGCCAGTGAAAATGAAAAGAAATCACGCGCACGGTTTGCCCAGAACGCCATGAAGCCGAGTGAAGTCGCACCGGAATGGAATAAGGTGAAAGACCTGCTCGGCTCGCCGGATGATGCCAGGGTATTTGTTGATCTGACCATGAGGAAATTCGGCGTACCGCTCGAGAAGAAGGGCGCGGTCCATCTCGCCCATGTCCACGCATTGCAGCCGAGCCTGAAAGAGAAACTGGATCAGCGCGGACTCAAGGGATCAGTGAGGCTTGCCACTGCCGAACCGGCGCCTTCGGGAACCAGTCTTCTGACGCGGACCCATCCCTTGACATCTTCGCTGGCGGAAAGCCTGCTCGAAGCCTCTCTCGAACCTGAATCATTGCCCGATCTTGGGATCGGCCGCGTCGGCGCCTGGCCGACGCCAGCGGTGTCGGTCATAACGCGCATTGCTTTGCTGCGGATCCGGTACAAGCTGACTATTCATGCGCGGAAGGAAAGGCTTCTTCTTGCGGAGGAAGCTGCGCTTGTCGCGCTACAAGGCCAGACCCTCGTTGCGTCCGGCAACACGGTGCGCGATTGGCTCGGCACGCCGGCGACTGCTGACCTCGCAGACATTGCGCGTAAACGCCTGTCTGACGCTGCCAAGGCTGAGCTTCCTGCGATGCTTGAAGGTCCGCTTGCGGACTTTATCAGGCAACGAGCGGAGGAACTCGTGGAAGATCATGCCCGTCTGCGCGCCGCTGCAGGGTCAGCGTCCAGAGTTAGCGTCGAAGCCGTGCTGCCGCCGGATGTGATCGGGCTCTTTGTTCTCATCCCGGACGGGGTTTAATCATGGCCCGTCGTCCTGTCACCGACCTTTCCGCCTGGCCATCGATCAGCCTCGAAGGCAATCTGATTGCGCCCGCCATGCTGGCGCGGATCGATGAACGCGCCGCGCCTGAACAGAGCCCGGAAGACTATAGCGTCCGCAAGGGTCTGACGCTTCGCGAGGAAATCTCCACCGCCTTCCGGGTCGGCCAGTCGCATTTCGATGCCTTCAGCAAGCTGAGCAATCCGTCTGCCGACGCAACGCGCCGCTTCATGAAGGCCTTCCTGAAAGAGACGTTTGGGTTTGATGATATCGAGGATGGCGGAGGGCTGATCGCGCTCTCTGCTGGTGGTCATCGCATTCCTGTCATCGTCGTGCCGCCGGATGAAGACCGGCTCGACCGGCGCAGCGCGACGCTCTCGGTCGAGCGCTCCCGCTCGCCTGCCTTTGCGTTGCAGGACTATCTCAACGACGAGGATGACGCGCTCTGGGGCCTCGCGACCAATGGCACTGTCATCCGCCTGATGCGGGACAACGCCTCTCTGACGCGCCCCGCATTCATAGAAGCCGACCTTGCCCAGATATTCACCAACGAAGACGCTGCGTCGTTCGGTCTGCTCTGGCTGCTCATTCATCGCAGCCGCTTCGGAAATACAGGTGCCCCCGCGACAGACTGTGCGCTGGAGCGCTGGCGGGAAACGGGCACGAAGGAAGGCGAGGTTGCGCGTGACCGGCTCGCGGCGCAGGTCAAACTCGCCCTCAACATTCTGGGTTCGGGCTTCCTTGAGGCCAATCCGGCGCTTGCGGCCAAGCTTAAGTCAGGCGAGCAAAACCTCACCGAGTGGTTCAACGAGTTGCTGCGTCTCGTCTACCGGCTGATCTTCCTGATGGTGGCCGAAGACCGAAACCTTCTGCACCCGGAGGTTTCCCGCGCCGAGGCCCGCAAGCTCTACGCCGATGGCTACAGCCTCGCCCATCTTCGCGCCCAGTGTTTTCGCGGGGCGACCTGGGATCGCCACCATGACCGCTATGAAGGGGTCAAGATCGTCTTCCGCTCACTGGCGGGCGGACAGGAAGCCCTGGCGCTGCCCGCGCTTGGCGGGCTCTTTGCGCCAAACATGCTGCCAAGCCTTGAAACGGCGAAGCTGCGTAACCGCGCCTTCATGGAGGCGCTCTATCGCCTGTCATGGCTGCAGGGCAAAACCGGCATGGCGCCGGTCAACTGGCGCGCCATGGAGACCGAGGAACTGGGGTCGGTCTATGAATCGCTGCTCGAACTCCAGCCCCAGCTCGGCGATGACGGCAAGTCGCTCGTCTTTGCCTCCGATGCGGCCGAGCAGAAGGGCAATCAGCGCAAGACCACCGGCTCCTACTACACGCCCGACAGCCTCGTGCAGGCGCTGCTCGATACCGCCCTCGATCCCGTCCTCGACAAGACAGAAGCCGAAGCGGACGACCCGGAAGCCGCGCTCCTCAGTCTGTCCGTCATCGACCCTGCCTGCGGCTCGGGTCACTTCCTGCTCGCGGCGGCAAGACGGATTGCGACGCGCGTCGCCCGTATCCGTGCGGATGGCACACCGGCGCAGGAGGATTTCCGTCATGCCCTCCGCGATGTCGCGCGGTCCTGCATCCACGGGGTGGATCGCAACCCGATGGCGGTGGAGCTGACCAAGGTCGCGCTCTGGATCGAGACCGTCGATCCCGGCCTGCCGCTGGGCTTCTTCGATGCGCAGATCCGCTGCGGCGATGCGCTGCTCGGCGTGTTTGATCTGGCCGTTCTGGAAGAGGGTATTCCGGATGCGGCCTACAAGCCGCTGACCGGCGATGATAAGGACGTCGCCAAATACTACCGCGAGAAGAACAAGCGCGAGGTGGCGGAGCGGGACCGGATCGCAACCGGCTTCGGCTTCAATCGCCAGCAGGATTTCATGCGCGAGTTTGCGCGCCTGCGCGCCATGCCGGAAGACACGGTGCGGCAGATCGAGGCAAAGGCCGAAAAGCTGCGTGGACTGACGGCGGAAGGCGCGACAGCCTGGACGCTGGAGACCGCCTGCGATCTCTATGTCTCGGCCTTCCTCCTGCCCAAAACAAAAGAAGACCCCCATGCTGGACCGGACGGCCTGCCGCGCCGGGGCACTGAAACTGTGCCGACCTCCGGCGCGATCTGGGAATGGCTGCGCGGGGTGCAACTGTTCGGCCCGCTTTTCGGCAGCAGCATCGACGCCGCCCGCAAGGCCCGCGCCTTCCACTGGCCGCTTGAGTTTCCGGATGTCATGGCGGGCGGCGGTTTTGATGTCGTGCTGGGGAATCCACCGTGGGAGCGGATCAAGCTACAGGAGCAGGAGTTCTTTGCGACACTGTCGCCCGAGATTGCAAGCGCAGCGAACAAAGCCGCGCGGGAAAAGCTGATCAAGGCGTTGGAGAAGGCCGAGCCGGGCACCCCCGATCGCACGCTGTTCGATGCCTTCACCATGGCCAAGCGTGAGGCTGAGGCGAGCAGCGAGTTCGCTCGCGTGCCGGGTGAGGATGGAGGGCGTTTCGCCCTGACCGGACGGGGCGACGTGAATACCTACGCGCTATTCGCGGAACTGTTCGCCAACCTTTCGCGGAAGCGCGCCGGGGTGATTGTACCAACTGGAATCGCCACGGATGCGACGACCGCGCCATTCTTTGCACATCTGGTTGAGGCTCAGCGACTTGCGCGGTTGATAGATTTCGAGAACTCAGCGCCGATTTTTTCAGGCGTCCACAGAAGCTTCAAGTTCACGCTTCTGACCTTGGGGCGAAAGGAAAAAGAAGCGGTCTTCGCATTTTTCCTGACCGATCCAAGCCAAATAATTGATGAGGCGAGAAACTTCTCACTCTCTGCGGAAACCATCGGAAAATTGAATCCGAATACAAAAACTGCGCCGGTTGTGAGGTCCCGGGCGGACGCCGAATTGATATCAAAATTCTACTCCGCAACAGATGTGTTTTTGAATGAGTCAAGCGGCCCGGATGGAAACCCATGGGAAGCTGCATTCTATACTCGAATATGGCATATGGCCGAAGACTCTGAGTGGTTTCGAACCGCTCATGATTTAGCTAATCTTGGCCTTGTCAAAGATGGGGCTGACTGGATTGATCCAGCCGACATCGGAAACCGTTATGTGCCGCTCTACGAGGCCAAGATGATGCACATCTACGATCATCGATGGTCGAGTTATGGCATGACCGACGATGCAGCGACGGAGTTGACGAAGGAACAGAAGGCAGACCCTGAGACTGATCCAATTCCACGATATTGGGTTCCACACTCAGAAGTTGCTACACGCCTTGAACGTCAGGGCTGGCGACGTGAGTGGCTATATGGATGGCGAAAAATTACGAACACCACGAATGAGCGAACCCTTATCTCAGCCGTCTTTCCACGTTCCGCGGCTGGCGATTCCCTGCCGCTCGCATTGTCAGCCGAAAGAACCGAACTGGTTCCGGGGCTAATCGCGAACCTTTCTTCTTTGCCATTGGACTATGCAGAGCGAAGAAAGCTCGGCGGCACGAATCTGACTTTCCAATACTTATTTCAACTGCCTGTATTCCCTCCGAACTTCTACACCGACCCCCGCCTCGCCTTCATCACCCCGCGCGTGCTGGAACTCACCTACACCTCTCACAGCCTCGCCCCCTTCGCCCGCGATCTGGGCCATGACGGCCCGCCCTTTGGCTGGGATGAGGACCGCCGCGCGGCCTTACGCGCCGATCTCGACGCCTTCTACGCCCGCGCCTACGGCCTGACCCGCGACGAGCTGCGCTACATTCTCGATCCCGCAGACGTCATGGGCGAGGACTACCCGTCCGAAACCTTCCGTGTCCTGATGGAAAAGGAAATCCGCCTCCACGGCGAATACCGCACCCGCCGCCTCGTCCTCGAAGCCTGGGACCGGATGGAAGCGAACGGCACCTTCGCCGAACTCGGCCTTGCCGACGGGGTCGCAACGCCTGCCCAACAACCCATCCAACTCCCGCCACTCGTTACCTTGCCGGATGGCGCATGGGCGCGTGCCGCGCCGTCTCCCCAGCATGATCCGACAGCCGCACTGGCTGCAATCCTGAAGTCGCTTGACGAGCCGACGCCCATTAGGACGGTGAGATTGGTTGCAGTTATGATGCTGGAGCCTCATCTTCTCACCCCGCTGCTCGCCACCGATCAGCAAGCGCAATGGCGCCGCCTCGTTGGCCCGGAAGCCGAACCCCATTCCGGAAATGTCATTGGCTTTGCTGCGCGGACCACACCGGGTTGGAATACCGCGCTTACAAACCATCGCGGCAATGGAAGACTGATTGAGGATCGCGCGGCAGGGACCTGGGCGGCTGGAGCGGGGCTTGAAGGTTTCGATACAGCAGGTTGGCCAGACGGTCGCGCGGAATTTGTTCTCACAGCTCTCAGCGCACTCGATATCGACGTCACAGTAAGCTCAGCACCTGATGAAGTGCGGGACTGGATCGCCAATGCCGCAGCCGGATGACCTCTTCCCAGAGCCGCCATTGAGCGTTGAGGTTCCAGCTGGCCTCACGCAACCGAGGCTTTGGGTGCGGCGTCTGAAGATCTGGGCCGAACCTGGCGGCGAAGTCATCCGTGATATCGAGCTTCGGCCCGGATTAAATATCATCTGGTCTCCGGACGGAGGTGATGATCCCGTTGGGTCCCAAGCCGGTATTGGCCACGGCAGCGGCAAGACACTGCTCTGTCGGCTGCTCCGCTACTGCCTCGGGGAGACCCGATTTGCCGATGAGGTGCAACGCGACGCAATCTCCACGGCGTTCCTGAATGGCGTTGTCGGCGCTGAAGTCATGCTGGACGGTATCTGCTGGGCCGTCGCCCGACCTCTCGGCGTTAACAGAAAACACTTTGCGATCGAGGGGGGTGACCTGGATACCGTTGCCTCGATGGAAGGTACCGCATCTGGTATCGAACCTTTACTGGACGCCATTGAGAACAACATCCTTGGGAACCAAACGGCCCAGCTCGCGCGGCTACCATCAGGGCAAAAAGCTTGGCCAGTGGCTCTGGCCTGGGCCTCACGGGATCAGGAGTGCCGGTTCAACAATGTACTCGAATGGCGGTCGCCTTCGTCGGAGTCGGACGCGCCACAACCCGCAAGCGGCGAAGCCAAAGGCCCCCGACTGCTCGCGCTACGCGCATTTGTTAACGCGATTACTGAAGACGAGCAGGCCGCACGAAGCCGCGAACAACAGACTGCCAGTGAGCTTGAGAATTCGAAGCGGCAGAAGTCCTTCCTGGAATGGGATCAACAACGCCGGATTGAGCGACTCATTCGTGATCTGGGATTGGACGGAGAGTCCCTTCCAGAGATGCCGTTGCTCATAGACTCCTTAAAGTCGGTTGCAGAAGAACGCCTTGCAGCTGCTGCGAAGTTGCCCGCGGGTGATAAGGGTGAGTTGGCTGCGGCCCGCCGTGATCTTCAGAACGCAAGCACCCAGCTGCGAGAACTCGAACTGAAACTCGAACGTCTGAATGCACAAAAGCCAGTCGAAGAGAAACTCCTGGCACAAATCAACAGCGCGCTACCAGGCCTTTCAGCTGCCGCTCAAACCGCCGCGACCCCTGTCTGCCCAATCTGTGAGGTGCCTATCGATAAGGTTCTCGCTGACGGCTGTAAACTGTCTCACAAACTGCATGACGAAGCTGAATGTCGAGCGCGCTGGGAAGCGCAACGTCGAGAGGCAAGTGATCAGCAAGCCAAGATCGATGGCCTGAGATCAGAGATCGAGGCTAGCAAGCCTCAAATCGCTATAGCGCAGCAGGCGAGGCAACAGGCGGAAGATAGGGTTCGTCGGCTCGAGCAGGCGGCTGATGCCCGAAACTCAACTTGGCGCTCTGCGACAAGATACGTCGATGACGTCCAGCGTTCCGCTGACCTGGTCGACGAACTGGAGAAAGCAAAAGTCGGTATCAGCGCTCTTGATGGCGACCTGCAGCGCGCGCGCGAACAGCTTCGGGGCTTCGAAGGTAAGCAGGCCAAAGCAATTCATGCGATATCTGAGAAATTCTCTGCGATAATCCGATTGCTACTCGGGGAAGAGGCGAAAGGCACCGTTCGTCTCACTGGCAAGGGTATCGACTTAACGGTTGACGTCGGAGGAGACCGCCGGACGGCTGCTATTCAATCGCTCAAGGTTCTTGCGTTCGACCTCGCTTGTCTCTGTCTAAGTATTGAGGGCCGAACGCGGATCCCCGCATTCTTCATCCATGACAGCCCACGCGAAGCAGATCTCGGTCAGACCATCTACGAAAGATATTTCCAGATACTGCTCGATATCGAAGAGCGACTTGCCGGTGCAGTATTTCAATATGTGATCACGACCACAACGAAGCCCCCAGTATCGCTCAATCAACTGCCGTGGCGTCGCGAGGTATTGCGAGGCGAGCCGGGCGATCAACGCTTGCTCCGGCGCAATTTGTAAAAAACGGAACTCAACCCATGCAAACTGGAATATTGTCAGTACAGAGATTGTTTGATCGCGAGGTACACTACGCCGTCCCGCTCTATCAGCGCCCTTATGTCTGGAACGAAGAAGAACAGTGGCGGCCACTATGGGATGATTTGTGCCCTCTCGCCGATATGGTCGCGCAAGGAAAAGAGGGGCGCGCTCACTTCCTGGGCGCGTCGGTACAGGAAGTGATCCCGGTTCCGGCTGGCACCACTGAAGTCCGCCGCGTTATTGACGGCCAACAGCGGATGACAACGCTTCAGATACTTCTAAAAGCATTTCGCGACGTTGCCGTTGCCTTGGGCCATCCAAACTATGGCGATGCCGTATTACCTCTCGTTAGAAACCGGGACCCACTGATCGTTGACAACGCCAAGAAGCAAAAACTTTGGCCAACTCGCGCCGATCAGTCAGACTATCAGCAAGTGATGGACGCGCATTCTCCTTCAGGGTTGTTGCTAGCACTTGGGAAGCCGGAACAGTCCTATCCTCTGGAAAATCACGCGATCGCTAACGCTTACCTGTTCTTTTACCGTGAGATCGTTTCCTGGGTCGAAGCCTCCGAGGGGAACATCGAGGAACGTCTGAAGGGACTATATGGCGCGATCCGCGACCGTCTGAGGCTCGTCGTGATAGATTTGGACGATAAGGACGACGCCCAGGCGATCTTCGAAACGCTGAATGCGCGAGGAGCTCCCTTATTGTCAGCGGACCTTGTGAAGAACTCTCTGCTGAGCGACTTGTCGCCTTCCGAGGCGGAGGACGCCTATCGGATGTACTGGCAGAGCTTTGATGCGAACGGTGCTTTCTGGCGCAAACTCATCGGCCGTGGCCACGCACAGAGAGCACGAATAGAGACCTTTCTGCAAAACGCATTGACGCTGATGACGGGCGAAGCGGTAAGTGCTGGTCACTTGTACAACGCATATCGTGATTTCGCTGCCACTGAAGAAGCAGGAAGCGCCAAGGATATGTTGGCCAGGTTCAAACGTCTGGGCGACATCTTTTACAAACTTCAACAACCTCAATATGATCGCCGTCTATCGGACTTCTTCTACCGCCTTGGCGTCCTAGACGTCGTGACTGCTTGGCCGTTTATTTTGGCTCTGTACGAGAAGTACGAGGACAGGCCAGCCACCGTCAAAAATGTACTCATCGATCTGGAGAGCTATCTGGTCCGTCGAATGGTATGTCGTTTGAGCACCAGAGGCTACGGCAGCGCATTTTCAAAACTGGCGGGCATCGTCAAAAGTGCAGATGCCGATATTCAAGCAGCTATTCGTGCGGAGTTGCTTGATGGTACAGCTGAAGTTGATCGCTTCCCGACAGACGAAGAGTTCGAACGAGCGTGGACTTCCAACCCTCTTTATCAAAACTTGACGCGCCCAAGGATCAGAATGCTTCTTGAGGCGATGGAGGAGGCCGCCCGTACTGGATTTGCGGAAACAGATAGGGCTCCGAGGAATCTGACGGTCGAGCACGTCATGCCGCAAGGCTGGCGCGAAAACTGGGCAGTGTTATCAAACGTTCGCGCAGACGAACGCGATGTGAGAATTCACACGATTGGAAATCTGACGTTGTTGAATGGTAAGTTCAACACATACCAGTCTAATCGACCATGGGACTGCGTAGGCGAAGACCTGTCAGCTCCGCAAAGTGTTGGAAAAAGAGAGAACCTAAAAAAGCACACAACCCTCGCGCTCAACCGGGAGCTTTGTGAAGAAGAAACGTGGACAGAGACCCAGATATCCGATCGGGCCAAAACCCTTTTTGATTATGCGAAAAGTATCTGGGCAAGACCGTCGGCATAATGAGTATCGTCGCGCCCCAATCCTTCGTCGTTTCAACCGAGTGCAGCAAGGCTGCCGAACAGAACGGTTTTCGTCGTCGACTTGGCGAAACAGACGGGTGGGCGGCGTTCCAGTCGACAACGGCGCAAGGGACAATCTGGCTCGCCGCCGAAGGGGCACCGGGGCCATGGTACTTGGCGCTGGATCATTCCGGTGTGATCGCTGAAGCAGGTCTTGCAACGGCGGCTGTGAATGGCCCGGGCAAAGCGCGTTTCAGGTTCGAGTCGCTCCGGGAACTCTATGCCGTGCTACCTCGTATCTATGCGCTCGCCGCAAGCCTTCCGGATGCGCCGCTTCGGGTTTTCGAGAAGGAGATTGAAGGCCTTCCCAGATCGACGGAAGCCGAGCGACTCGTCGTTCAGCGGATCGGACAGGGTGTGTTCCGCGAGAGCTTGCTGGAATACTGGGATGGGAAATGCCCTCTCACTGGGATCGATGATGCTGCCTTGCTGCGCGCCTCTCACATCATTCCCTGGAAAGACTGTGCGTCAGATGCTGAGCGCCTCGATGTGCACAACGGTCTTCTGCTTTCGGCGCTTTGGGACGCAGCCTTCGACAGAGGTCTGGTGACCTTCGATGACGGTGGAGAGCCTCAATACTCTTCGATCCTTGGATGGTCTGCGCGGGAAAATCTCAATTGGACAACGCCGATTGCGTTGACCCAAAGCCACACTGTCCGGCTGGCATGGCATAGGAGCAATGTCTTCGTTACCGGCTGAATGATGCTGGGTAGATTGGCGGGCCTCACCGCCCAATCCCCCTCGCACGGCCCACGCTCCAGTCGAGGCCGCCTGCGCGGGCTTTCACGCTGATTTCCGCGCCGCGATAGCGCTCCAGTTCAGGTCGCCAGGGGACGAGGGTAAATTCCTTCGCGCGCACCACCAGAGCGAACCGGCCCTGGGCAAGGTCCACGGGACGCTCATAGACACCGCTGATAGCCATGCCGTCTTCGAGTTTCAGGAATGCGCCTTTGCCTTCAATTCCATTAGCGGCGGATTTCAGTTCTTCGGCGGCGAGACGGTCCCTCATGCCGGGCTTCAATTGACCATCCTCTCCGAGCCAGCCTTCACGCTCCAGAAAGGCGCGCCTCGCGCTGAGCGCTGATGCGGTTTCCTGGCCAAACCCTTTGCCCGTCAGACTTCCGTGATCCACGCCGTCCAGCCAGACAGGTGCGTGCCGCTCGATCTGCGCTTCAACAGACAGCCAGGATTTCACCTCCAGCCGCACGCCGCCGGTGCGTGCGGTTTCGAAGCTTGCGGCCTTGGCCAGATAATCGGCACCAATCGCAAAACGACCGTCTGGATCACGGGTCACGAGGCCTGCCCGCCGCATAGCTTCGAGGCGGCGGATATGGGCAAGGCGATAGTCTGGCCGTGATGCGGGATCGAAAGCCTCGTGCGACGCTTCAGAATACATCCCTCCATTCAACGCGGCGATGCGGGCAATGGTCCTGTCGGAGGCGCGCGCGGCCCCGGCTGCGGGCGAAATCTCCACCACAGCATCTTTCGGCGGCACGGCGCCCGGCAGGGTCTCACCGAGGCTGACATGCCAGCGCTCGCCATCGAGGGCTTCGAGGATGAGATAGCGGCGATTGCGAGGTTCGTCCTCGGGGCCGTCGGTGACGACCCGTCCGACAACCGCGCGGGTATGTTCATGGCCCGGATCATAGACCCTGCCAGAGAGGCCGTCGCCTGTATTGAAGGCGGCGGCGATTTCACGGATGCGGTCACCGTCGCGGCCAATGGCCTGAAGCCGGTCCTTCCAGCCCTCTTCAAGCGCGAAGGCTCCATCGCCGCGCGCGGACGCAAGTCCCAGCCCTCGCAAATGCTTCAGCCTTCGCTGGATCAGCGCACGCTCAAACCGGCTCAGTTTCTTAAAGGCCTCAGGCCGTGTCATGTCGCCGTTTCGCGCAAGCCGTTCGATCTTCCTATCGAGCCGTGTCAGCCGGCCCGCTGTGACGTCGCGTTCCTGAGCGCGGGCAATCTCGAGATCGCGGCGGGGGCCGAGTTCATCTGACACGATCGCGCTGGCGCGCTCGCGAAGGCCCTCGGTCAGATAATCGCGGGCGATGACCAGATCGCGTCCCATCTGATCCTTGCCGCGCACGACGATATGGGTGTGGGGATGGCCGGTATTGTGGTGATCGACGGCGACCCAGTCGAGCCTTGTGCCGAGATCCTTTTCGGCCTGCGCCATCAGGGCGCGCACGGTCTCTTTCATGTCGCCGAGTTCTGAGGCGTCCTCGGGCGACACGATGAAGCGAAACTGATGGCGGTCAGCGGCGCTGCGCTCTTCGAACAGGGACCCGTCCATTCTGTTTGCGTCCCGGCCATAGAGTTCACCGCCTTCGCCGTCCCGGTCGACACCGTCGCGCTGGATGTATCGAAGATGGGCTCTGAAGGCGGCCTGGCCGAGGCCTTGCCCAGCGCGTGCTATGTGGAGTTTCACCACGACGCGCCGCATGCGAAATTTCGGGTGCGGCGTCTGGCGAAACTGGCTTGCCCGTCCCGCGCCGCTGCCACGGGCCATCTGAGCCCCGCTGAAAGCGGACTTGCCGGGCCTTGAAGACAGTCGCCGCGCGGCGCGTTTGAGCTCGGCCCTGAACCGCCTGCCGCCTGTGGCTCCAGCATCGCGCAGGCGCCCAAGGCGCGGGGTGAATTCATCCTCCCCGCTCATGGCGAAAACGCCTCTGGCGCCCTCTCAACCCCTTGTGATATATAGGTTTTTCTAAAAAGAGGGCGCCACAAGGTTTTGCAAGAGGCGCCAAAAAAATGATGTGCAGACAAGGGGTTAAGGGGCCGAGGGCGCCAACCCTTTAATCTTGCCCTCCGGGTCCGCACATCCATTCCTTGCCAATCCTTGCAAGCGCTTGCGAGATCGCCGGTCATCGCTGTTTCCACAGCAGGGTCGCCACACCCTCGAGATCGCTGTCCTGCATGATCCCGAAATAGCGCCCATCGAGGGATCGGGGATGCTCATTAAGGAGAAAAACCTCGCCGTCCTGGAGCACATGACAGCCCTGCCAGCGCGGTAAACTGAGGCCGCCGGGCGCGTGCAAAATCACTTCGGCAACTTGCGTCTGATTGATCAGGATGGTCTCGTTTTCGCGGCAGATTTCATCGCCGGGAAGCGCTGCAATCCGCTTCACCAATGGCCAGTCCGTGCCTGTAAATCCGTTTTCAGAAGTCCATCTTGCGGCCTCTGAGCTGGCAGAGACGACGGCCCACCCGTTCAGGGTGAGCGGGCCGTCGCTCCGCCAGTAGAGGCCAATAGGCGCGCTTTCCGTGCGGTTCCAGATGAGCCGGTTCTGATCGACCAGAACGCTTGCTGCACCCATCATCGCGATGGCGAGGCCCGTGAGGATAAGAGCCGATCTTCGCCTCACGGCCGCACCCGTGTCGCGCTATCCTTGAACTTTCTGCGCTCGGACCATTCGATGAGATCATCGATGTGATAGAAGACGAGTCCACCATGTTTGCGGTAGCTCGGCCCGCCTCCGATCCAGCGATAATGCTCAAGAGTTGAACGGGTCAGCCCGAGATAATCTGCGGCTTCCTGAGCGCGTAAGAACGGGCTCTTGCGCCCGCCATTTTCATGTGTGTCTGTCATTGTGATCTGTCCTTTCCGGTCGCTTCGGGACCGGGGAAAGATCAGCACAGCTTGCAAGATTTCAGGGGGATCGTTCAGCCGGTGGCGGCCAGCGATCCCCCTTCAGACCGGGCTGGAGTCATCAGATCGAGATAGCCGCCCTGCATCAGGGAGAGGCCTTTCTTGCGGAGCCTGCGCATGCGGTTTCGCACGCTCTCATCAGGCGATTTATAACGCTCGCTCCCATCCTCTTCGCCGTAAATCACCATCGCCGCGTCACGATGGGAGCCGCCTTCAAGGTGAACATCGAGGGCGATCAAGGCATCACGCAAGCCAAGGGCGGTGCTGGTCCATTGCGGGCCTGCAGGCGGCTCGGGAAGGAAGCCTTCATAGACCATTTTCAGCCTGCGAAGCGTCTCCACCTTCGCGTCAACGGGCCCGAAAAATCGCAGCATGAAACGCAAATCAACATCGCCCAGAAGCAAGCTGTCGCCCTCGCAGCGCAGCTGGATTGTGCGCTTGCAATAGACGATCCGAAGGTGCTGCGTGCCGTCATGATCGATGAAGAGCGACCGGCGACAGGTCAGCCGCGAAAGGTTGAACAGGCCCTCAAGGCAGCGATCCCGAAGGCTCGGTTCAACCGCGCGGACATCCACAGTGGTCACCCGATGATTGGCCTCTTCGGTCCAGAAGATCGGGGCATCGAGACAGCTGCGTCGGGGGCTGACGAAGAAGGAAAGACCAAAACGCGCCGCATCCGGTTCGGGCCTCGAGAGCTCAAGGATTTCCATGCCGCAGGGTCGGCTCGTTCGCGTCAAAGCGCCGTCGCAATGATCGGCATGCGCGTTTGCATAATCGGGCCAGCGGCGGGCGAATTCCCAGGCCCAGCTGCCCAGCGTCACGTTCTTGAGATAGGCGTAGTCGTCTGCATTCAAACGCTGAAAATCCTTGGGCCTTCTTCAATCTTCAAGAGCAAAATGCGTGCCAACACGCGGGCTAGGCGAGGAGCTGTTGGCATGAAAGCAAACACAAAAACCGCCCCGAAGGTGATCTCCGGAGCGGCTCATTGGCGATGGATCGGACCCCTAATCCCGCGGGTTCCAGAGGATCACGTGACGGCCCTTTTTGCCTTTCACGGGGGCGAGGTTCGCGTAAATCTTGCGCGGGCCGATCTGCGGGTCTGCGAGCGTGATCGAGACATATTCGCGGCCTGAAGCCTTGGCTTTGCGAAGCCACCCGCCGCCGATTTCGGTCGAGGTTTCGCCGGCGAAGATGCGGTAGTCGGGCTGTCCGTCGGCGGCTTTCTCCGCATTCTTCTCGATGCGGATGGCAGCCGAGAGGTTCATCATTGCAAGAGCGCCTTCGAAGCCGGTCTTGGTCTCAGAGACATATCCGAGTGCGTTGGCCATGGTGTGGTTCCTTTCGTTTCCATGTGTCTGAGAGGACCCCTTGTCCCCGTCGACGCCGGACCGAAAGGACGGCGCAGGGCGGGCCTGAACCGCTCGCGGGCGAAACGTAGTGGAGCACCGGACAGGCAAGAAAACTTGGTCCGCGAGGAGCCGCGCAGCGGCGGGGAAGTTTTCTTGAATGGCCGGTTTCAAGGCCCGACAGGCGTCGTCCAGGTCACACGGCATGAGACGGGAACAAGGGGTTCGGAGTGCATCAGGTGGAAACGGATGAAGCGGCGCTGGCCGACGTTCTGGATAGCTCGACGTAACACAAAAGGCGATGTAGCTTGATTGGGACCTAAAGTAATTCAATGGAATGCACATGCCAGATATTGAGCCTTCTCGAAAGCTCTCAGCAGATCAGGAAGAATACCGGATTTGCTCAAAGCCTTATGTCTTCTTTCGCTTGATCTTCGATAAGCACGGAGCAAGGCTTATGACCGCGACGGCGTCTGAAAACTGCGGCGGTTACAGGGCGTTCGAGGACCAAAAAACACTGACCGCCGCGACAGCTAGAGTTCTAGAAGATGCGGGGCTCCATCCCACACTTAAAGAGGATCACGCCCAACGATCCTACATCGAAACACCCATTCCACTTGATCGCGTTGACCGCGAAGAACTGGTTCATCTGGCATCAACCGTTCTGCTCACCCTGGGCATAACCGATGTTCAAGTCTTGGCTCTGGCGGAAATGCTTGCGCTATACGACGAATTTTCGGTTAGTGAGAATGATGAGGCGGTATATTTAAGTGACGGAATGTGGATTACCACAGATGGAAAAATAGTCGAGAAATAAGTAGGCTAGTTTATGGCAGTGTGCCGGTGGATTTAGGGGGAAATGATGTGGTTGGATAAGTTCATCAAGCGCAAGGTTCGTGACTACCACAAGGGAAAAGAATTGTTTGAGCAAGGGGTTCATGCTGCAAACAACGGCGATTTCAAAACAGCATTTACGTTCTACACCCAATCCATCGCGGAGCGTGGCGATCCTTCACCTTATCTGAATCGCGCCCGCATATTGTTCAAAAGGATCCGCTACTGGGAGGGACTCCAAGACCTTCTGGTGGCGAGAGACTTGGACTTGGAAAAAGACCGCCTATTCATTCGGGACGAGATCGATCAAGAGATTGTCTTCGCTGAAGCTATGACTGGGAACTATCGAAATGGCATCCGAGAAAAGCTCATAGCTGACTTCGACCGGAGAAGCGATGAGCATGATATCGCTATGCGAATTGTGGAGGTTTCATTTGGTCTTCCAGAAGGCAGTTGGGGCTTTGCGCTTGGTGCCAATCCGCTGTTTGAGTTCCATTTTTTCAATGAACTTGATAATATTAGGCTCTTCGATGAACTCGAAAACTACCCGACTGCAAGAGAGTATTTGCAACTCTATCCGGCTGATTTCATTCAGCAGAAGATCAGTGTGCCGATAGATGACGATGCTTACAAAAAGGCTGAGTTAATGCTGCACGGCTTCCTCTGTTCGTACGACCAAAAGCGAATGTGTCAGCTTCGCGAATACATCCTCTATCGTATGCACGACGCATTGCTCACTGCCGACTATGGCTCCACGGGATTGAGTTCAGAATGCCGTGGAGTGACGAAAGACGCCTACGAATACCTAATCAAAAACAAAACAATTCAACGCGGCGACTACGTTGGATGATTTGGCTTTCTCTTCATTAAGTGACTTTGGGATTGGCGCGCGTTCAGTAGCACGTCCAACTGTCAGCCGATTGCTGTCTCAGGACAAAATTGAAGAGCCGCCTGACGAGGAGACTGAAAGGTCAGGCGGCGTGTGGCTGATCGAAGGCTTGCGTCCCGGCTCCATCAATGTGTTCTCCGCGCTCGAACAGGCCCGCAATCCGTGCCCATGCGTCTGCGGGCGGTGAGCCTGCCCCCTCGACAAGGCGGGCTGGCGGCACCTGCATCCATGCGGGCCGCCAGTCGCGATTGGGCTCGCATCCATGGCCCATGATCCGGTTGCCGATGATGGCTTTCTGGACCTTGGCGGTGTCGCTGGCGCAGCTTTCCGCCAGCGATCTCGAGCCGATGTCAGCGACCATGGCATTGATTGCGCGCTTGTCGCGCAACAGGTCGAAGAAGGCCGCGTCCGGCTTCCAATGTTCGGATAAGTCCGTCTCGCAGACATGCAGTACGGCCTCGACAACCGGCCCGCCTGCTTCCAGCGTCTGCGCCATCGTAAAGGCCAGCACCTCCATGACTTCCTCGTCTGACATGGCCAGCAAGGCGGCGAAGATTTCGCTAAGGCGGTAGGCGTCTGTGTTGCGCCGCGCCTCGCCGCGCACGCCAAACGCCTCGAACAGGGCCGCGATGCGAGCACGCTTTTCTTCCATCTCTGCGGCGGCTTTCGAGCCTTGAAGGCTCGCGCGTGTCTCCTCCTTGCGGCTTGTGCATTCATGGGTGCGGACTTGCCAGAGCGCGCTGCCGGTCATGGCGTGGGCAACCATCAGGCGCAGCGCGATGGCAGGCTGGCCCGCAAGGCTTGCCGACGCTGCGCCATGACGATGCAGGAGAATGTATTCCGCCAGCGGGCCGGACATTTCCGGTTTGACGGGCGCGGCAGGCGCATCGTCATCGCCCTTCTTCGCCGTCTCCATCCGTCGCGCCTCGGCCTGTGAGACATAGCCCTCATGGAAGGTCACGGTGCCGTCATGGCGTAGCTCGACGTAGACCTTGCCACCTTGCTTCTTCGTACGCGTCTGGTGGTCCCAGCGATGGAAGAACGCCCCGCGCTCAAGGCAAATGACATCCTTCCAGCCGTCTGCAATGTAAGTCTCGATGCGCTGCGCCACGGCGGCTGACTGCGCCTTCCAGAAGGCGTCGGGATCGGCAAACACGCCATGCTCGCCGAACAGGTCGGCGGTGATCTGGCCGTCATAGTCGGCGATGTCGAACAGCGCCTTGTCGGTGGTGATGACCGCCCCGCCGGTGATCCAAGCCTTGCAGTTGCGGCCTCGCGGTGCGCGTTCGTCCTCGCTCTCGTAGAGCCGCAGCCATTCGGCCTGCTGGTCTGGCGTGGCGAGCGTCAGGGCGCGGATCGTCTCGCGGTCGATCTCGTCCTCGGCGTAGAGTTTTCGGATCGGGTCTGCGAGCGAGGCGAGCGCCAGAACGCGGCGCACCAGAAGGTCTGTGACGCCAAAAAAGGCGGCAATTTCGTCCACGCCTCGCCCTTCATCGTGCAGGCGCTTGAAGGCGGTGTATTGCTCCATTTCGGAGGCTGGCAGGCGTCCGACATTCTCGATGACAGAGGCGGCGATGGCGCTCGCGGCGTCGTTCTCGGCCATGATCGCGCAAGGCACAAGCGGGGTATCGCCCGTCTCTTTCTCGATCTCTTTGAGAGCGAAATAGCGCCGCCGTCCGGCGACGACGCCATAATGATCGCCCTCTTTGCGGACCAAGAGCGTCTGCCGGATTCCGCTCTCGCGGATGGACGGCAGGATGTCGGACACGTCCGGCTTCTTGCGGCTGTGGCGCATGTTGAGTTTTGAAATCCGAAGCTCGGACAGGGGGATGGTTTTGAGAATGGGCTGGGCCATGATCTGGCTCCTTGTTGATTGATTGGCTTGTGGATTGGGGGCGCGCCATCAGGCGCGCGCCCCGCTGGTCTCC
>NZ_LADU01000066.1 GCF_000961795.1 Hyphomonas sp. BRH_c22 | reverse complement strand
GTCGAGTGGCAGGATATTGCAGACAGCGCTGCCCGTGTGACAGGACGCAATGTCCGCATGGTGTCCGTGCCCGCCTGGCTTTTCAGCACTGTGGGTATTGTTGCTGATGGCGCTGCGCGCCTCACAGGCAGGCCGCACGTCTTCTCCTCAGGCAAGGTGCGCGAATTGCAGGCAGGCGACTGGCTGGCGGATCGGGTGGTCGACTTGCCGACACCGCTGGACACCACGATGACTCGCAGTCTTGCCCCTTTTCTGGATTCTGGTAGGTCCCACTTTGTACACGGCACAGGTAACGACGGGAGAGACATGTGAAAGTGCAAAATTCCGGCGTTTTTGACGATGTGTCGAGAATACTCAAAGCGCATGCTCATGCCGACGTCGAGATTACCATGGACTTGCGCATCAGCGCTGATCTCGAGATCGATTCCGTTGAAATCTTTGATATCGTCATGGAGATCGAAGACATCTATGACATCAGCTTTCCGGTTGAGGCCGCGTCAAATATCGATACGGTCCGGGACCTTGTGGAGACCATCGGGCAACTGACCCATGTTTGACAGTGGCATGAAAAAAAACGATATTTTCGGAAAGTTCGAAAAGCTTGCTGAGCGCTTTCGGGGCGTTGCAGACTTGGGAACGCAGCCCTTTGGCATGGCGTTTGATGAAATCCTGTCGCCCACCAGGGCGCGGGTGGGATCGCGCGAAGTCATCCTGGCCGGCACCAACAATTACCTCGGCCTGACATTTTCCGATGCCTGCACGACGGCCGCAAAGGCAGCCATCGACCATCATGGCACCGCCACGACCGGAAGCCGGCTCGCCAATGGCACATTCCGTGAGCATGTCGAACTGGAAACAGCCCTGAAGGACTATTTCGATGCTGCCTCGGCCATCGTGTTCACAACAGGTTACCAGGCGAACCTCGCCGCCATCAGCGCCCTGGTGGGACGCGGCGACCATTTGCTGATCGACGCCGACAGCCATGCCTGCATCTATGACGGCTGCCGCCTCAGCGATGCCGAGACAATCCGGTTCCGCCACAACAGCCCGGAAGACCTGGCCAAGCGGCTGTCACGGCTGCCGGACGATGGCGCACGTCTGGTCGTCGTCGAGGGCCTGTATTCCATGCTGGGCGATGTTGCCCCCCTGGCTGAGTTCGTCGATGTCGTCAGCGAACATGGCGCTTTCCTCTATGTGGACGAGGCGCATTCGGTGGGGTGCTATGGTGAACGCGGACGAGGGGTTGCGCAGGCGCAGGGTGTTCTCGACAAGATCGATTTCCTGTCCGGCACGTTTTCCAAGAGCTTTGCCTCGATTGGCGGCTTTTGCGTGTCGCGCCATGAATCCTTTGAATACACGCGGCTTGTCAGCCGCCCTTACCTGTTCACTGCATCCGGTTCGCCGGCCAACATCGCGGCGGCGCGCACGGCCCTGGCCGTAATTGCCAGCAGTGATGACCTTGGCACGCGCCTTTGGGATCGTGCCAACCAGCTTCATTCCGGCCTGCGGGCAGCAGGTTTCGAACCTGCCTCCGCCCCCGGGCCGATCATCGCCCTGCCAAGGGCAGACGAGGTGACGGCCGTGCGCGAATGGAACGCACTTCTCGAAGCCGGCATTTACGTCAATCTCGCGGTACCGCCAGCAACACCGCAAGCCAAGTCTCTGCTCAGACTGAGTGTGTCTGCTGCTCACAGCGAGGACGAGATCAACCAGATCCTCGCGGCGTTCAAGACCCTGCCCGCGCTCGTCAGCTAAGCTGGAAGTTCAGCGGAAGGCTCCGGCCCGGAAAAGGCGCCAGGCCAGCACTGGCGCATGCAGCACGGGATGTTTTCGCTCATTGTCACTGACTATCAGCTTCACGCCGGAATGACTTTCGACCTTTTCAAGGATGTAATCGAGTCCGGCGTCGAAGGTCGCAGCGGCCTTTAGAACGCGCAGGGCTCCAGCAGGCTTGCCGATCACCCGCCGCAGGAACCAGCGCATCCGGCACAGCGCGGCCGCCACGCCCCAGCCCGTAGTCGGCAGCGATTGCTCCGCGAAGATCAGGTCGGTGAGTTTACGGTAACGAGCCTCGAAACGGCCAACGATCTCTCTCGCGCGCGCCTCGGGTTTTTCCGGGCGCAGCTCCGTGCGGTAACTCTCGGCCAGCCCCCTCACCCACGGGTCAAGCGGCTGGACGGGGTAATCCAGCATCGGCGCAACTTCCCTGGCGAGCTTGACGCAGGCGAGCGCCAGCGTGTCGACGAGGGCGTCGTAGACCGCCGGGTTGTCGGCAATGATGGTGGCAGGCTGGGCAAAGCGTGCCCAGAGCATCGACTCGAACGCGCCGCCGCGTGTGCGCCGGTGGAAGGCCTTTTCCGAGACGATCGCGTACTTGCTGCGCAGGCGCATGCCGTCGGCGTCCCGGATCTCGAGGAAGTGGACACTTGGCGGGATGAGGAACGAGGCGAACTGCTTCAGACCGAACCCGTGTATCGCCCGGTAACTGTCGACGATGACATAGAAGTCCAGCATCTTGTCGGCCCGCTCGCCCATGCGCAGGGCGGAGCCGTAAAAGACCAGGGCCCGAACGGCGCCCGGATGTTTCGCGCAGATGGCATCGGCCATGCTGACCGCTGCCGGGTTCAGCGGCAGCTGGTCGGCACGTATGATCTCGCGCAGGCCCTGAAGCAATGCATCCTCTTTCATCGCATGAACCGGATGGGCGGCGTGACACTGACAGTAAAAAGCCCATCCTCCGGCACGGGCAGTATTTCGCCATCGAGCATGACCGGCCCCTTGTATTCAAGCCTGACCCCGTCAACGCGATGACTGACCAGTCCGTGACGGATCATATGGCGTCCCGCCTGCCCGGTCATCACCTTCAGCAGCGCCGCGTGCAGGCCCCGGATCGGCCAGCGGGCATGCGTGAACGCAATCGGCGCAGTCCCCTCGCCCCAGTAGGGCCTGAGGCGAAGGCTCAGCGTCGGCAGGGTTGTCATCAGGCTAAGCGCATGATCGCCTTCCACGCGGAAATGAGACGAAGTGGCTGTCAACGGACTGGGGCGGAGCAGCGGCTCGCCGTCCTGGCCAAGGTGCCGGCTCGGCCACACCATGAGCCGCGCAAGGGCTCCCGCGATGGCGAGCGAGCCGCGATGCCCCTCGCCGTGCAGCTCCTGCTGAGTGTAGACCATAGCGCGCGCCAGGGACCCGGTCGACAGCAGGAAACCGATCGCCGGGTTCGCCAGCGACGCACTGTCAATGACAAGCGCCTGATGCCGGACGGTTGCAAGCCTTTGGCCGTGCCGGACGCGCTGTTGAATGTAATCAAGCGCCGCTTCAGGTGTTTTCAGCTTTAGGCCGAAGACCTTGTAGGCGAGATTTGTGCTGCCGCCCGGCAGGATTGCAAAATCAGGCAAAACATCAAAACCCGTCCGGGGTGCGAGACTGGCCGTAAGCACGGCCTGCAAAGTGCCGTCTCCGCCTTCGACATATACCTGCCGGACCCCCTGCCGCGCGAGGTCTGTCATCTGCGACTCAAGCTGACCCACGTTGTCAAACCGCACCAGTGCCGCATCCGGCATGTTCCGGGCGGCGGCCTCCAGTACAGAGCCCTTCCGCAGGACCGTGTGGCTCCGCGGATTAACGACCAGCCCGACCGGGGCACTCATCTTTGGACTTCCCGGCCGAGGGCCAGCCACAACCCGGCCATGACCAGCCCGAGTATTGGCAGGCCGACTGCGAGGATCGCGCTGAATCCGCCACTTTCCGCCAGCGTCTTGAGTACGCCATCCGTGACCATGAAGATAAAGCCCGCCGCCACGCCGCCGGCCAATGCCATGTCACTGCTGTCACGCCTGCCGTAAAGCTGCATGATCGGCACCGCAAGAATGAGAAAACCAAGAGCGGCAAGCGGCAGGGATATCCGGTGAAGGGCCCAGAGCAGGTAGGCACTGGCGGGGCGGCTGCCGGACCCGCGCATCCGGTTGAGGGCAAGCAGATCAGCGATGGCAAGGTCACGTGGCTCGGTCAGCAGGAGGCGGAGGCTGTCAGGGGTCTGCGGGCTGGGCCAGAACGTCTTCACATCACCAGCCTGGCCGTCGAATCGCTGTTGCTCTGCACCTTCGATCTGCCATCCGCCCGCCACCGGGATCGCCGTCTCGGCCGTCGTGACTGCAACCACTGCTCCGTCAGCATCGCGTTCGAAGATGGTGATCCCGGACAGGCGTTCATTCTGCATCCCGACCACCTCGACGAGCAACCGGCCATCAGACAGCCACATGCGCTCAGGCGCCTGCGTATTCTCGACCAGTGCCGAGGTGCCAAGCCAGTTCTCCAGCGCCTTGTTGGCAATGGGATTGACCTGGTCAATCAGGATTGCCGACACGATGCTGACCGCAACAACGGCAGGTGCGAGCGCACGGATCTGGCCAAAGACAGACAGCCCTGATGCCGAAATGATGACCAGCTCGTTCCGCCGGTAAAGCGATGCATATGTCAGCAGCACGGCCAGCAGGATTGCAAACACGAATGTCCGGTCAAACAGGATCGGTATCCTGAGGCCCATGTATTTCATCTGCCCGATAAAGCCGGCGCCATCGGGAAGCCGGTCAGCATTACCGAGGGCATCGAGCACGCCCAGGAGCGTGACCATGCCAAATATGGTGATGAACAGGCGCTGCAGGAAAAGCACCGACAGATAACGCGGAAGGCGGCTTGTCATGACTGTGTGGTTTCGCTCAAGCGGGTTGCCATGGGCGGGTTCCATCGCCGCCGAATTGGCCTTGGCCCCAACAGTATGCGGCCGTGCGCAAGGCGGCGGAACATGATGAGTGCTGCGACGGCGAGGGCAAGAACGACAGGCCAGAAGCCGGCCCACGCCGGAATGGCGCCACTTTCGGCCAGTGCGAGGCCGTATTCCAGAAACTTCTGTACCGAAAGGAGAAGCAGGATGCCGATCACGATGCCTCCGGACCGCGGTGTGCGGCCAAGGTTAAGTCCAAGAATCATTCCGATCAGGGGCAGGATGAGCAATAGTGCCGCGCGGCTCAGGCGATCATGAAAACTGGCGACCGCAACAACCGGGTTGATCGCATCGCTGCCTGCACCACTTGAGGCCGCGATGAGTTCCGGCAGCACCAACTCGCGCTCGTCTTCGCCTCGGTCCCGGAATTCACCACCGGACGTCGGCATCGGCCAACTCAGCTGGCCGTACGAAATCAGGTTATTCGTGGTGGACTCGTCCGGATTCCTGAATGTGCCGCCAGCGCCATTATTGAGCGAGATGATGATGGTGCCATCCCCGGCCTCATTCAGCTCGCCAGTCTGCCCCGTCAGGAAGTGGCGCGCGCCATCCGGTTCGGTTTCAAGGATGAAGGTTTGTCCCAGATTTCGCTTGGAGGCATCCACATGGTCGGTCCAGACAATTCGGTCCTTGAGCTGGACAAACTTGCGCTCCTGGAACGCCGTGACAACGGTTTTGTGCTGCAGGTCATGCACAATCTGACGGTAATTATAGCGCGATAGCGGTTGCAGGAATCCGGATATGAACAAGGACAAGAGGGCCAGCAGGATCGCCAATCCGAGGTAGGGCCTGACAATCCGGTACAGTGACACGCCCGTCGCCATGAGGGCCACGATTTCACCAGACCGGCTTAGTCGGTCGATAGTGATGATCATGGCAATCAGGAATGCGCCCGGTAAGGCAAGGTCGAGGTAGTGAGGAATGAGATTTGCCACCATCATGCCGGCCGCCACGACCGTGTTGGTCGAACCGGAGACGATCTCGATAATGCGTATGAGGCGCTCGAGCAGCAACAGGGCGAGCGCCAGAACTGTCAGCCCGGCAAACAGGCCAAGACAGCTTTTCAGCAGATAGCGATCAAGTTTCACGAACATTCCTGGCGCAATCTCCCATCACGCGAATTTGTAATGTTGCGGATGCGTCCAAATGGTTCATCTGCTGCAGGCTTCCATTGATATGGGTGTCGCCTTAGCATTACTGAAGCACAACTGTAACCGATACGTCACATTTGGAGCATCGGGATGAAACTTTTAAAGGCATGGCTCTTTTCTCTGCTTGTTCTTCCGGCAGCCGCGATGGGAGACGCCGGACAGGACCTGGATATCCGGCCGCATGAGGCAGCGGCGGTATGTGGCTCGCATGCGCCGCAAATCCAGGTTGATGTTGCGGGTGTGAAGGGCGGAGGCATCCTGACCGTGGAACTGTATGCGCCCAGCGCCCGTGACTTCCTCCGGAAGGCATCCAGGCTGCACCGGATTCGCGTGCCCGCGCAGGAAGGGACACAGACAGTGTGTTTCGATATCGCCAGTGCTGGCAGCTACGCGCTGGCGGCCTATCATGATGAGGACGGCGACCGCCGACTTGCCCGCAAGTGGAACCAGATGCCGGCTGAACCCTTTGCGCTGTCGAACGACAAGCCGTTGAAGTTCGGCATGCCGCGCTTTGAGGACGCAGCGTTCAAGGCCGGTAACGACACCACCCTGGTGCGACTCGAGTTACAGAAATGAGCAGCGATACACAGGCCCGCACGCGGCCTTCCCTGGCGGGTCCCATCTCTGTCCGCCCGCTGGAAACGGCCGCCGACCGAAAGGCCTTCCTCGACATTCCCTACACGGCCTACGGGCATCTTGCAGACTGGCGGGCGCCACTCCGATTCGAGCGGGAAGCGCAGATCAACCCCGCCAAAAATCCGGCGCTGGCGCGCATGGAACATGTCCTGATGGTCGCGCGCCGAGGTAGCGACGTGGTCGGGCGCATCGCGGCATTCATCAACCCGGCCCATCTTGAAACGCACAAGGACGCAACCGGGCACTTCGGCTTTCTGGACACAGTTGCGCCAGACGATGATGTGATCGGCGCCCTCATGCAGGCCGCTGAGGACTGGCTGCGTTCACGTGGCATGAAGAGAATTGCCGGGCCGTTCAATTTTTCGGTCAATGAAGAATGCGGCTTGCTGGTGGACGGCTTTGACAGCCCGCCGGTGATGATGATGCCGCATGGCCGGCCAGACTATGCGCCAGCACTTGAAGCACGTCAGTATGCCAAGGCGATGGATATGTATGCCTACATGTGCCAGCTCGGCGAGCCGTATCGAGTGCCTGAAAAGATCCGTAAGCTGAAGGAGGCATTCGACCAGGACCCGGGCCTCGAAGTGCGCATGATGAACCCGCAAGACTACAAGGGCGAGATCGATCTCATTCTCGGCATTTTCGACGATGCCTGGTCCAGGAATTGGGGCTTTGTCCCATTCGGCAAGGACGAGATCACGCACATGGCCAACGAGCTGAAACCGCTGATACGACGCGACGGCTTGTGGATCGGCCTGATCGATGGCGAACCGGCCTGCTTCACATTGGTACTGCCAAACCTGAACGAAGCGACGGAAGGGCTGGATGGCCGGCTCCTGCCTTTCGGCTGGGTCCAGTTGGTGCGCCGCCTGAAGCTGCAGGGCACACGCACGGCCCGCCTTCCGCTAGCCGGCATGCGACAGAAATTCCACAAGACCCGGCGGGGCATGCTGACCATGGTCGCGAGCTGCGAGGCCGCATTTGCCGCCCAGCATGCGCGGGGGGTCCGTGAGGTTGAGGCATCCTGGATTCTCGAGACCAACCGGGATCTGCACAATCTCGTCTCCATATATGATGCGCCGCGGTACAAGACCTACCGCATTTACGGCAAAGCACTGTGACAGCCGGATTGCGGTTACCATCGGTCCCGGCGCTCGTACTCGCTGGCACGCGCGCCAGCGGCGACCCCCTTTGCCTGTCCGAAAACGTGGCAAGCAAGGCGCTCATCGATATTCATGGCGAGCCAATGCTTGCACGGGTGCTACGGGCATTGACCCTTAGCCAGTCTGTGCAGGGACCGATCCACGTTGCGGGCCTTGATGATGACCTGCTTCAGCGCGCAAGCGGCGGCGCGGCTGTCAGAGCCGCCGTTTCGGTAGAGGGCGGACCTGCCGCCAGCCTGCTCGGAGCGCTTGCGCAGGATGCATCCATCCCCCTCCTGGTAACGACCTGCGATCACGCCCTGCTGACGCCTGAAATGGTCGATCACTTTCTTGAGCACGCCATGGCCGGCGGCGCGGACCTGACAGTGGGTCTGGCGACGCGCGAGACGATTGAAGCCGGATATCCGCAAACGAAGCGCACATACCTCTCATTTGGCGGACCGGAGCTTTCAGGCTGTAACCTGTTTTACATCGCAACGCCTGAGGCCTTGCGCGCTGTGCATTTCTGGCGCGCTGCAGAGCAGGACCGCAAACGCCCCTGGCGCATTGCCTGGCGTTTCGGCCCTTTGACGGCGCTACGCATCCTGATCGGCCGTCCGGGTGTGGAGAAAGTATTCGAGCTGGTGTCGGCACGCCTTGGCGTCCGGATAGGGCCTGTAATCCTGCCCTTTGCCGAGGCAGCGATCGATGTCGATTCCACCGCCGACCTGGAACTGGTCCGCAGCATCCTCGCCAGGGCCAAGTGATGACCGACTCGCACGGAGACCTTCAGCCCATGCTGGCCGTATCAGGCATGCGGTTTCGGCCAGGCGGCCTTCAGCACTGCCGCGACTCGGGCAGCCTCGGCGAGCCCCTCCGATGCGCCAAGATCGGGCTGACCGGGCCAGCCAGGGTCAGGATAGGTGGCCCCCTCAAATTCCACAGGCGCACCATAGCGGGGGAGCACATGGAAATGGACATGTGGATCAACCATCATAAGCATCAGGTAGTTGATCTTGGCATAACCGAAGATATCATCGGCGGTTGCCTCGATATCGCGAACGACCTGCGACAGCTCGGTAAAGGCCTCCGGCGGCAGTTCGGAAAAACTGCGCGCAGGGCCGTGCGACAGGAGAATCATGGCGCCGAGGGTGACTTGCTTTGGCCGCGCCTGAACGCTCCAGTGACGGTAGTCCGCGACAAGCGTTCGCATGCCGCCAAAAGTTTCAAACGTCGCATTTCTGTTCATCAAGCTCTCTTTCGTATAGAGGGACCGGCCCGTCGGCTGACCGCACCCTTCTCAGATGAAACCTAAGGCGTATTTCCATAATGACAAAATCACCGGTCGCGGTCCGACTGCTTGGCGAAACTTCTGTGAGACTGTGGGGGCTTGATCTGGCCGAATGGCAGCGCCGTGCTTGGACCAAAGCTGGCGCTGGCAGGGTCGCTAAGGAAGATGGCCGATTGCTGGCGGGGATGGAGTGGGTCATGTCGCCTGCCCTGCAGCGCACATTGCTGGCGACACCCGGCGCGGCCCTGCTCGTGAACGGGACGGCCGGTACAATCCGGCGTCTCGCCGCCCTGCACCTGCCCGAAGGCGTCCAGGCCGACCGGTTCGCACACCTCATCGGCCAAGCCGTTGCAGATCCTGAGGTCTTGCGGGAGGCCGGCCTTCGTCCGGGCAGCATCGATGATTTTGCCGATCCATATGACGAGGCTTTGCGCAAGCGGGAAGCCCCCTACGCCCTGTCACTGACGCAGACACCGGTATCGGACGTCGAGCGTGTCCTGTTCAAGGGGTCGTACAAAGGGGTGACAGACCTCGTCACCAAGTACGTATGGCCAATACCGGCTTTTCACGTGACGCGCCTCGCCGCCTGGCTGCGCCTGTCACCGAACATGGTCACGACGGCCAGCCTGGGCTTCGTCTGTCTCGCTTTCTGGTTCTTCTGGATAGGCGCATGGCTCCCCGGCATCGCTGCGGCCTGGGCCATGACATTCCTCGACACGGTCGATGGCAAGCTCGCCCGGACGACCATGACCTATTCAGCCTGGGGTAATATCTACGATCACGGCATCGACCTGATCCATCCGCCCTTCTGGTACTGGGCGATATTTCACGGGCTCATGCTGGAACCGGTCGGCCTGCCTGAAGGACTTGTCGTCTCCTCACTGATCGTGATTCTTGCCGGCTATGTTCTGAATCGCGTGGAAGAAGGAATCTTCATCCGGCAGTTCGGCTTTCACATACACGTGTGGCGCCCGATTGATTCACGTGCCCGCGAAATCACCGCGCGGCGCAACCCCAACATGCTGATCTTCATGCTGGCTGTCCTGCTTGGCGAGCCCGCCTGGGGGTTTGTGGCAATCGCCGCCTGGACTGTCATTTGCCTGGTGTTTCATGGTGTCCGGGTCGTCCAGGCTCTCGCTCAACCGGACAAGCCGGTATCCTGGATGGAGGGATAGCTATCATGCCCGGAACGGCCATTTTTGATCTCGACAAGACGATCACATGCGCGCCGACATGGACGCGGTTCGTCTTCTTTGTGAACCGCGCCCGGATCCCGTTCCTGCTGCGCCTGCCATTGCTGCTTGGGCACGGCATTGCGCACAAGCTCGGCCTCGCCAGCCGGGATTCGGTCAAGGCCCACAGCCTGCGGACACTTGCATGGCTGGACCGAGACTCACTGGAAAAAGCCGCTGATACCTTCATCGCTCGTGAAGTGGCGCAAGGGCTGCACCCCGGCGCCGTCGCCGCGATCAAGTGGCACGCCCAACGGGGTGACCGGCTCGTTATTGCCACGGCTGCCGTCGACCTTCTGGCAGACCGGCTTGCGGCCGCCCTCGGCTTTGACCAGGTGATCGCAACGCGTCTTGACTGGACGCTACACGGCACGGTTCCCGCGCCGAGAATGTCTGGGGCCAATTGCTATGGCGCCGAAAAATTGCGCAGGATCGGGGAGTACACGTTTCCTCGTCCCATCTTCGCCTATAGCGATCATGTTTCTGACCTTGCCATGCTGGAACAGGCCGATCACGGAATTGCGGTCAACCCGTCCCGAGGCCTGCGTCACGCGGCGCCGGAGCGCAATGTCAGGGTGGTCGACTATCGCATGGCGACCGGTTACCCGCACACAGACGAGGCATCGGAGTTCACATGAAAGCCATCATCCTGAGCGCCGGCCGCGGCTCGCGGCTTCTGCCCCTGACCGAAAACATGCCGAAATGCCTTCTGCCAGTGAGGGACACGACGCTGCTTGGGTGCCAACTGGATACGCTGGAAGCGGCCGGGATACGCCACGCCACAGTTGTAACCGGCTTCATGCCAGGACTGGTCGAGGCCGAGCTTGCGAGCCGGAACGGCCCGCTGAAGGCCACGCCCTTCTTCAATCCCTTCTTCCAGGTCGCTGACAATCTCGCCAGTTGCTGGATGGTCCGTGAACAAATGGACGAGGAATTCCTGCTGATCAATGGCGATACGCTCTTTGAGATCAGCCTTTTGCAGGATGTCCTGTCGAGCCCGGTCCGGCCCATTCAGGTAACAATCGACCGCAAGGTGTCCTATGATTCCGATGACATGAAAGTAACTCTGGACGGGACGCGCCTCATGGCGATCGGCAAGTCACTGGCTCAGGCAGACAGCCATGCCGAATCGATTGGCCTCTTGAGATTCATGGGCGAGGGCCCCGGCATGTTCCGCGCCAAGATCGAGCAGATGTTGCGCACCCAGGACGGGATTTCTGCCTGGTTCCTCAAGGCGATTGATGCCATCGCCCGCACGACCGGAGAGGTAGAAACATTGTCGATTCAGGGGCGAGCATGGGCTGAGGTCGATACTGTCGCGGATTTCGAGGCCCTAGGTTCCCTGCCCTTTCTAGCGCGCCCTGACTAACCCTTATGCAATTCACCGCTCAGGAAATCGTGTATGACTGAGGCAGCGCTTTGGGACGGACAGGATGCCCTTTCCTCAATGGCGGAACCAAAACCCTGCGTCTGAACCTGTACATACTCCCGACGATCGTCAATCGCAGACACAGTCCAGGCGACTTCCATCAGGTCACGTCAGAACAGGATGGTCATGAGCAAGGACGCGTCCTCAATTCCTTTCACCGAATGTGGCTTGCCCCCTTCGAGATAGACCCAGTCACCTGCTCGCAGGTCGATTGTCTTGTCCGTTAATCCGAGCTGGGCGTGCCCCTCAATGCAAAGGAACATGATCTGGCCAGCAACATGGTGCGACGAAATCTCGCTTCCGTTCGGCACAACAAGGCGTATCGCTTCGAATCCCGGAGTGCGGACGATGGCGCTTGTCTTCGCCGCGCCGATCCGTGAGCCGTGGGGACGCAGATCAACGACCTCTCCGGGTTCTGCATGCTTCAAGGCCATATTGATGTCTCCCTTTGTTATAGTACGCTCACATCCGAAGCCGTGCACCTTTCCGGGATCAACACCGAGCAGGTCAAAATAGTCCGGCGCCTCCTCGCCCGCCATGCAGGGCGAGGAGGCGTACCGCCCAATCCCGTCATTACGTCCGGTCATTGCCATCCTCCAACGTGCGCCGTGCCGAACGAGGCATACAGCGAAGAATTCAACCCCGTACAAACGGCCAGATCCAGAACCCGGACATGGCTTGGCCGAGGTCGGCAAACAGTGCCGAAAGCAGAGCCAGCTTACAGTAGCACGCCCAGTCGGATGATCCGGCATGAGTTTTTAAAAAAGCGGAAGAGACCTGTGAAGATGAAGGGTGGCTAGATGCCACTATCCCTGATTTTAGGGCGATTGACGCTTACACCGCCCTGGAAACAAGAATTGGCGTGCCTGTGGCTTGAGGGTACGCATTTATACGTTCGTATCGTTTAGGTAATATCGGCAAGCCAAAAGTCGGGCATGTTCCGCGATCTCACATCTGACTTCCATACCTTTCTACATGTTTTACTATGTGGTGATTGGTCCTTCGATACTTGAAATCGGCACTTGCAAATACTGTACGTTCGTACAATATTCTTAGGGTAGGATCTGTTTAGCAGGGAAGGTGCAGCACCTGTCCCGGAAAGTCTGTCGATGAAGCGGATTGCCCTGATCGCGGCTGTTCTGGTCGTAGCGCTGGTTCTGGCGCGCTTTGTCCTGTGGCCTCGTTTAAATTCTGGCGACACCAATTCTGAGGCCGCGCTTGCACTCTATGGCAATGTCGAAATCAGGCAGGTCGATCTGGCGTTCCGGGTCTCGGGCCGTCTCGATGCCGTAAATTTCGAAGAAGGTGACACGGTTTCGGTTGGCAACGTGATCGCGGTTCTCGATACTGCGCCTCTGCGTGACGGAGTCACTCAGGCCAAAGCTGAAGCGTCGGTGCGCCGGGCAGAGCTTGCGCGCCTTGAGGCCGGTAGCCGGTCTCAGGAAGTTGACCGGGCGCGCGCCCGGGTTGAGGAACTGGAAGCAAACGTTCTGATCGCCCAGCAGACCTTCGACCGGCAGTCAAAATTGCGCGACAGTGGATACGTGTCCCAGCAAGCCTATGACACTGCGCTCGCTACACTGGACGCTGCAAAAAAGCGACTTGTCGCGGGGAAAAAGGAATTGGTCCTCGTGCAGCTTGGGCCGCGTCCTGAAGAGATCGCCGGAGGAACGGCGGGTGTCGAAGCAGCCGAGGCTGCCGTTGCTCAGGCAGAGTTGAGACTCGGAGACACAAGCCTGATTGCACCTTCGGATGGTATCTTACTGGCGCGCGTGCGTGAACCCGGCTCCATTGTTGCCGCAGGCGTGCCCGTTGCCACGCTGGCCCTGACCAGCCCGGTCTGGGTGCGCGCCTATGTCGATGAGACCGATCTTGGTTTCGTCGTACCGGGCAAGACTGCCGACGTGTTCACCGACAGCATGCCGGACCGCCCTTATCGGGGACAGGTTGGATTTGTCTCCCCCGTCGCAGAATTTACACCCCGGACTGTCCAGACCCCCGATCTGCGTACTGATCTTGTTTATCAGGTGCGGATCATAATCGACGCACCAGACAGCGGCTTACGTCAGGGCATGCCCGTAACTGTCAAGATGAGCCGTTCGGCTGTGGCAGATTGAGGACGCAGATGAGCGATGCCTCCGTCAATACCCTGAAGCCTCACCCCTTTGTCCAGATCAACAAAGTGACCAAGCGGTTCTCTGCAAAGGGACCGGCAGCGCTTGATGCCGTGTCCGGATGCATCGAGACGGGGAAGGTAACCGGACTTGTCGGCCCGGACGGAGCCGGCAAGACGACCCTGATCCGTCTCCTGACCGGGCTTAGCCGTCCAAGCCAGGGCGACGTGCTCATTGAAGGAATGCGCGCCCACGCCTCACAGCACCGCTTGCACCAGATGCTTGGCTATATGCCGCAACGCTTTGGCCTCTACGAGGACCTGAGCGTAATGGAAAATCTGGACCTGTTTGCCGACCTGAAGGGGCTCTCAGGCGACCAGCGGGAAGAAACGTTCTCCCACCTGCTGAAGTTCACCGATCTGTCTCGCTTCACCGCACGCCTGGCAGGCGCCTTGTCCGGCGGCATGAAGCAGAAGCTCGGACTGGCCTGCGCGCTGCTGACCCGGCCACGCCTGCTCCTTCTAGACGAACCGTCTGTAGGGGTCGATCCCATTTCGCGCCGGGAATTGTGGTCGATGGTTGGCGAACTCATCGATGACAGCATGGCAGTGGTCTGGGCAACAGCCTATCTCGACGAAGCCGAAAAATGCGATGATGTTCTCCTGCTCAGCGATGGCAAGCTTTTGTATTCCGGCTCCCCCGGCGAATTGACGGGCACGATGAAGGACCGTGTCTTTCTGGCGCGCGTTCCGCTGGCAAAGCGCCGCTCTGCCATCGCGCCGCTGCTGGGCGATGCATCAGTGGCCGATGCGATCCTGCACGGCGATGCCATACGCCTGCTCACCCGTGAAGGTGCGGATCTTGCTCACGTCAGAACGCTGGTGAAGGCAGAGATCGTTCCCGCCGCGCCACGCTTCGAGGACGCGTTTGTCGACCGGCTTGGCGGCGGGCCGGATGGACGCTCGGCTTTGGCCGATGCGATGAAAGGTCATGCTGATAATGGCGGTGCTGTCGTCGAGGCGCGCGGCCTGACCAAGCGTTACGGCAATTTCACCGCAGCATCCAATATCACATTCACCCAGAAACGTGGTGAGATCCTGGGCCTCCTGGGCCCCAATGGCGCAGGCAAATCGACGACTTTCAAGATGCTGTGCGGCCTGTCGGAGCCAAGCGAGGGCGAAGGACGGGTTGCCGGGTTCGACCTGCGCACGGCGGCTGCAGATGCGCGCGGGCGGCTTGGCTATATGGCGCAGAAATTCTCCCTCTACAGTGACATTTCGGTTGTGCAGAATCTCTCCTTCTTTGCGGGCGTGTATGGTCTCAATCGCCAGCGCGCCAGGGAGCGTATCGAAACCATGCTCGAGGCGTTCGATCTGACTCCCTATCGCGGCATTTCGGCCGGGCAACTGCCGCTTGGGTTCAAGCAACGCCTCGCACTTGCAGCCGCGCTGCTGCATGAGCCGGAAGTCCTCTTCCTGGATGAACCAACCTCCGGGGTTGATCCAATCACAAGGCGAGAGTTCTGGTCGCACATCAATGCGCTGACGGCGAAGAATGTCGCGGTCCTGGTCACCACGCATTTCATGGAAGAGGCTGAGTATTGCGACCGGATCAATCTGATCTATCGCGGCAAGACGATCGCAGAAGGCACACCAGAGGCGCTGAAGGCAAGCTGCAGCAATGCAGACGGATCGGTGGTGACCATGGAAGATGCATTCATTGAGCTGGTAGCGCGCTCTGAACTGGAAGGGGCCACAGCATGAACGGGCCGAGACTTCCTGCACCCTTGCGCCGCACCCTGTCTCTTGCGCGCAAGGAAACCTTCCAGATAATCCGTGATCCCTCATCCATCCTGATCGCATTCATCCTGCCTCTCATCCTTCTCCTGCTGTTCGGCTTCGGTATATCCCTCGATGCCAATTCGATCCGCATTGGTATGGTGGTACAGGACGCGCGCGCCGACGCGCGTAGCCTCGTTCAGGCATTTGAAGCGTCCGAGTATTTCGAAATTGTCACGGCCTTCGACCAGTCGGCACTCGAGCCGGGCCTGGTGTCCGGACAGTTGCGCGGCCTGGTCGTCATTCCCCCCGACTTCACCGAACGCCTGCACAGGCGCGATCCGGCGTCCATTGAAGTCTTGACCGACGGGTCTCAGCCAAATACGGCGCAATTCGTCGCGAACTATGCTCAGGGCGTTTATGCGGTCTGGCAAACCCGCCAGTTCGGTGATGCAGCCTTTACGCCCCCCCCTGCGATCACACCGCAACCGCGCTTCTGGTTCAATGCTGAACTGACCAGCCGATACAATCTCGTGCCAGGTTCGACCGCCGTCGTCATGACCATTATCGGCACGTTGCTGACCGCGCTGGTGATCGCCCGAGAATGGGAGCGCGGCACGATGGAGGCGGTACTCGCCACACCGGTCAGCCGGGTCGAACTGCTGCTGTCCAAGATTGTACCCTATTTCATCCTGGGCATGAGCTCTTTGGTGCTGTGCACCCTGGCAGCGGTGTTTGTCTTTGATGTGCCGTTCAGGGGCTCTGTGCTCGCCCTTGCTGCAGTGGCTGCTGCCTTCCTTGTGCCCGCTCTCGGGCAGGGATTGTTGATTTCTGCGGCGACCAAGAACCAGTTTGTTGCCGCCCAGCTCGCACTCTTCACCGGTTTCCTGCCGGCGACCCTGCTATCGGGCTTCATCTTCGAGATCAGCGCCATGCCATTGCCGATCCGCACGGTCACCACGGTGATCCCGGCGCGCTATTTCGTCACCAGCTTGCAGACACTGTTCCTGGCAGGAGATGTCTGGTCGGTTCTGTTGCCGGCAATAGCGAAAATGCTGGCCGTCGGGGCCTTCTTCCTTGCGCTCACGTGGCTAGCCACGCCGAAGCGGATCGCCTGATATGTGGCGACGCATCCTCTCTCTCATAATCAAGGAGATGCTCGCCATCTGGCGCGATCCGAAGGGGCGCGCCGTGATCCTGGTGCCACCGCTCCTCCAACTCGTGATCTTTGCATTCGCCATGACAATGGAAGTGCGCAATGTCGATATCGCTGTCCTCAACCTCGATACCGGAAGCCGGGGTCGCGACGTTGAAGCCGGCATACTGGGCGCCTCCCCCTTCGACGAAGTGATCGGGCTGCAGTCGGTCAGCCAGATTCAGGAAGTCATCGACAGTCAGCGCGTCATTGCAGTCGTCCATATCGGGCAGGACTTCACGCGCCGGATCGAAACCGGCCATTCGGCAGACGTCCAAATCATCCTTGACGGACGCAAGTCTAACGCATCGCAGATCGTCAATTCGTACCTTTCTGGTATCATTTCACGTGTTTCGGCGACAGCCTATCCGGGCGGTAGCGCGCCGGAAGCAATCCGTATCCGCCATTGGTTCAATCCCAATCTTGAATACGCCTGGTTTACCCTGCCAGGACTGGTCGCGACGATTACGCTCCTGACGACGATTATCGTGACCGCCTTGTCGGTCGCCCGTGAGCGTGAGCTTGGTACGTTCGACCAGTTGCTGGTCTCACCGCTAAGACCGATCGAGATCGTTGTCGGAAAGTCTGCACCGGGCCTGATCTTTGGTTACCTGCACGGGACATTCTTCATTCTTGTCGCTGTGTTCGGATTCAAAATTCCCTTTGCCGGCTCCCTGCTCGCACTCTACGGCTCGATGTTCTTCTACTTGCTGGCAGTCATCGGGATTGGCCTCTTCATCTCGGCGATATCTTCCACCCAGCAGCAAGCCATACTCGGCGCCTTCGTGTTCGCTTCGCCCGCAGTGCTCTTATCCGGCTTCATGTCTCCCGTCGAAAACATGCCGGGCTGGATGCAGCTGGCTACACAAATCAATCCGCTTCGCCACTTCCTCCATATTTCGCAAGGTGTGTTCCTGAAAGACCTGCCACTGTCCGAGGTGGTGCGTAGCACAGTCCCGCTGATCCTGATCGCCATGGTAACCCTTCCGGCGTCGGCCTGGCTGCTTAGAAAGACGAGTTCATAAATGGCAAAGCGAGACGACCCTCGGAATGTTGAAACACGCGACCGGCTCGTCGAATCCGCTATCGAGCTGTTTGGCCTTGTCGGCTACGATGGAACATCTACCCGCGCCATCGCAAGCAAGGCGGGTGCGTCGCTTGGTGCCATCCCATACCACTTCAAGACCAAGGAATGCCTCTATCTTGCCGCGGCAAGATCGATCGCAGAACAGGTCTCACTCAGACTTGGTCCGGTGCTCAGCGCATTTGAATCTGATATTTACAGTGACGAGCTCAGCCGGAAAAAGGCCATCTCGCTGCTCGAAGAGATATTCACACCATTTGTAACCATGCTGGCAAGCAATGACAGTGAGAAGTGGGCCCGGTTCACGCTCCGCGAACAAGCCGCGCCAACCAAAGCGTTCGATATATTGTACGCCAGCGATATCGGCCGGTTCTTTCGCGCAGTGATACATTTGGCAGCGATCGCAAGCGGTGATGTGCCTGCATCTCAATCCGCTCGCATTCGGGGTATGACACTGGTCGGCCAGGCGCTGGCTTTTCGCGCGGCACGGGCTCTTTCTTTAAGAACACTTGAACTGGAAGATCTTGGCGCCAAAGAGATCACACTGATCACGGCAACGATTCGGGAGAATATACGCCTCCTGCAATACGTGTAACGCCATTGGCGCAAGGTCAAAATCCTCAAGACGCGACTTCATCCTGCAATTTCAAGGCAGCGACGTGAAATGTTTCTCCCACCTGGTGGCAACTGCGACCAGAATGACCCTTCGCCTTACCAAGTCCTCAAGCGCCCCTGCGCCATATGCTGAAAACCTTCAATCTGACCCGGTCCTGAGCACGGATCCGAACCCGGCTCATTCGTGAACCGGGTTGCTACCGGGCCAGGCCCTGCAATCAAACTCGGCACCATTCGTGCGAAGTGATCGCAGGACCGAAGGGCCGACCTACTCAGCCGCGACCTGGCGGATCGGTCCGGTTTCAAGAGGACGCTCGAGCGAGGCCCAGTCAATCTCGGCGTCGGTCGCCGCATTCTCGTAATGCAGCACGCCAAGCGCCTCGAATTTCGGTTTCACGCTTTCCGTCAGCAGGCCGACGCGTTTCAGGTTCGGGATCATCCGTTCGAATAGAAAGTTGCGGAAGGCCTGGCCGCCCTGCGAATCGATACTCATCCGCCGGGCCTCTTCCCGGTCGAAGCCGAATTCTTCCTCGACAATCGTGGAGAACAGGCGTTCGCGCATGATGGCGCAAGCCTCATAGGCAAACTGTGCGCGTTCCTCGATTTCCGCTTCCGGCAGGGCCTTGATCCAGTCTTCAAGGTAATTCACGCCGAACGCGACATGGCGGCCCTCATCGCGCATCACGAGCGTCAGGATCTGACGCAGCAGCGGGTCGCGCGTCGTCTGCGCCATGGTCTGGAAGGCGGCCAGCGCCAGCCCTTCGATCAGCACCTGCATGCCAATGAACTTCAGGTCCCAGCGTTCGTCCGTCAGGATCTTGTCGAGCAACAGTTTCAGACTTGGATTGACCGGATATTCGACACTGCAGCGAAAGCGCAGGTATTTGTTGAAGACTTCGACATGGCGCGCCTCATCGAAGGTCTGTGAGGCGGCATAAAGTTTCGCGTCATAGGTCGGCGCGCAGGAGACGAGCTGCGAGGCGACCATCATGGCTCCCTGCTCGCCGTGCAGGAATTGCGAGAGTACCTGCGCCAGGGACCGCCAAGCATACTCGTTCTTCTTCTCCTCGCTCATGGCAAGATAGACCGGGTGGTCATGGAAGGGGTTCAGACCGGCCTGCGATGGCCCTTCGCTCTTGTCGAAGTCCACCTCCCAGTCGACATCCATCTGGGCATCCCAGTTGAATTTTTTTCCGAGTTCGTAAAGGCGGCGGATCTTCGAATTGGCGACCTCGTAGTCCCAGTTATAGGACCCGGTCAGCGGCGTCTTGAATATCTCGCGGACAATTTCGACATCCTCCGGCGACAGTTTGTCGGCCAGTTCACCGGGCTCCTTGAATGTGCGGGCCGTTGTGGGTGGGCCCGAAACCAGTTTCACTTTCATCGTTTCCTCCTTTTCAATCGCTGAAAAGGCGCCGCTATGATGACAGGCCTTCCCGCTTGACCGAGAATAGGCCCAGTATCCATTGGGAAAATACGTAAGTTGACGGAGGCGTCATCTTTTTTTGATGCGCGATTACCGTTTTCAGATGATCCGGGCCGGATGCAGGATCACTTGCGACATCTGACCCCGATGTCAGGCGCCCTCGTTCAACATGATGGCCTCGATCGCCCTTGCCACGCTATCGATCCGGTCCAGCCTGGTGCGGAGGTCAGGGTCTTCGCATGACGCCTGAATGGCGTATTCAACGTCGCGCCAGTCTTCGAGTGTCAACTGGCGTTCGGCCATGGGAAAGAAGACATTATCCTCCTTGACCATGTGGCGCCGCAGCAATCGCGTATACACAGCTCCGGTTTCAACAATGACTTCCATTGGCAGGTCGCTTCCCTGTCGAAGCTCACTGATGTGTTCGCCAAATTGCCTTGCTCCGGCCGCGAGGCGCTCATGGTCTGCGCGTAAGTCGTCGAGCGCCGGCCGCGCCAGATCCGATCTGGTGACGAGCACATCATAGATCAGATCTTCCTTCCGGTGATGCCACTCATCCGGAAACGATGTGAAATAGTCCAGCAACATCTCAAGAAGTTCGTATCGCGGTGACCTTCCCGCTTCAAAGGCTGCCAGCTCCAGTTCAAACAGGTCGAGAAAGCGTCGGAATACACGATGCTCCGCCTTGAGTATCTCAATTGCTTCCGGCATCTTTTACTCCTTTTCACTTTGTCGCGGGACGCTCTGGCCGCCCGAACCTATGTGGCTTCACGACTGTCATGACCGCCCCTTGCCAGCCTCACCGCCCGCGCATTTTCCTTGATCGCGATCCCGTCGCATCGTGACCGCGTTCTGTTGCCTGGCATTCTGTAAAGCACCCGGTCGCCACATCATGGAAACAGCTCCAGGGACTGCCATCCGTCATCAGCAGACAAGGCGAAAACGCGGCGATGGTGTATCCTGAATGATCCTTCAGACCAGAACTCGACCCGGTCCGGCCTGACGCGATACCCTGACCAAAAATCCGGGCGCGGGACAGGCTGCGCCGCAAACTGCACTGTTCTGCTGGCAATACGACTGAGGAGTATCGAAGGGGATTCCAGACGCTGGGATTGCCGGGATGCCCAGGCGCCAATCTGGCTGCTTCGGGGACGAGAGGCAAAATAGGAATCCGCCTCCTGCGGCGTCACACCCGTCACGCCGCCCTCAATCCTGACTTGTCGTCCCAGCGGCGACCAGTGGAAGCATAGCGCTGCTCTTGGATTGGCTTGCAGGTCACAGCCCTTGCGGCTGCCCAGATTTGTATAGAAAACGAATCCCCTTGCATCGAATGATTTGAGTAGAACCATCCGGCACGAAGGAAGCCCGGTTTCATCAGCCGTTGCCAGCGCCATCGCGTTCGCATCATCGATACGCCGGTCCGTCATAGCCGCCTTATACCATGTACTGAATATCCCGACCGCCTCATGCGGGAGGTCCACCGGTGATGCGTCAGACTGCAAGGGCATGACGGGATTTTTCCGGGTCAAGATATGCGTCGAAACATGAGGCAATCAACCTGAGGGCTGGCCGGCCCCTCTCTTGTATTCGCAGCAGGCGACCATTGACCACGACCAGCCCGTCAGCTTCATACCTGCGGCAGGCTGTGATTTCCCTGTCCAGAACATTTTCGGGAAATCCATGCATCTGGCTGATCTGCCCCAGATCGGCACCCATGAAGCACATGAGATTATTGATGACCTCCCCGCGCAGGCGATCCATCCTGCTCAGACTGTGACCGCGCTGGACAGGCAGGTGTCCCGAACCGACCGCCCGGTGCCAGGCGCCCGTTTCAGTACAATTCTGGACATAACCTCCCGGAACGCAGGAAATGGACGAGCTGCCGACGCCAATGACAGTTGACGGCGTATCGGCCACATAGCCCTGGAAATTCCGCATCAGCGTTCGATCGTCCAGAGCCTTTGCAAGGCCGTCCTCCGGCAGTGCGAAGTGGTCAAGGCCAACCCGCCTGTAACCGCCCGCCATCAGGTTCTCAGCCGCCCGCTCGGCCTGCTCGAAACGGGCCTCAAGTCCAGGCAGGGCGTCTTCATTGATCTGCGTCTGACGGCGCGCGGCCCAGGGAACATGTGCGTAGCCAAAGAGTGCAATACGGTCGGGACGGAGTGTCAGTGTCCGGGCGACCGTTTCCTCCAGTGTCGCCACCGTCTGGAAAGGGAGACCGTACATGAGATCAAAGTTGATTCGGCAGATTCCTGCGTCCCGGAGGCTATGGACGACGTCCCTGACCTGTTCAAAGGGCTGGATACGGTTAACGGCCTCCTGGACCGCCGCGTCAAATTCCTGAACACCGAGAGAGACCCTGTTGACCCCCAACGCCGCTAGCGTGCTTGCACGGGAGAGTGAGAACGTTCTGGGATCAAGCTCAAACGCGGTTTCCGCCAGTGGCGAGACATCGAAAAGCTGTCGAGTCCTTTCGGTCAGATGCGCGAGTTTCCCGTCCGGCAGGGAGGTCGGCGTGCCGCCCCCCCAGTGAATTGCGTCGATCCGTATGCCGTGCGGGAGGGCTTCACAGAGAAGTTCAAGCTC
The DNA here is from genome assembly GCF_000961795.1 of Hyphomonas sp. BRH_c22. Lineage (GTDB taxonomy): Bacteria > Pseudomonadota > Alphaproteobacteria > Caulobacterales > Hyphomonadaceae > Hyphomonas. The sequence continues at coordinate 44,633 of NZ_LADU01000066.1, read as the reverse complement.
ATGGTCAAGCGTCGCTGCATAATCGGCGAGCGGCTTTTCCCGTTTAACGAGCTTCATGTTGCAGGCGCAATACCAGCACACCTCCCGGCAAAAGGGCACATGAATGTAGATCGCGACCGGAATTGCAGGATCAAGTTCGGACAGCCACTTTCGATAGAGTGTTTCGTCAGGTGACGCCCCGAATGCCGTTGCTGGCGGATAGCTGGTATAACGCGGAACCCGCATATTCGCATAACTGGGACTATTTTCGGTCATGATCGGATCCCATCAAAATCTGAAGCGTCTCCCCGCAAGGAGCGGCGAGCCAGGGCGAGGTCGTCCATTGTGTTGACATTGTGAAATGGATCGAGCCCCTGCACTGGCCAGTCAACTCCGACGGCTGCGCAAATCTCCAATGCACCCATCAGGCTTAGACGTCCGTCATCGGCGTAAATTCTCAGCGGCTCGAGGCAATGAATCGGCCACACAGCACAGACCGGATGCCGCCGCTGCAATGACGACGCAACGGCAGGCCGGTCGAACCGGGCTGCAGCCGCGTCCAGACGGGTCTTCAGGTCTTCAGGCAAGTTCGGCATGTCGCACGGGATGGTGATCACACGTCGCGCGCCAAACGCCTTCGCCCATGTCAAGGCACCTAGCAATCCGCCAAGTGGCCCTGCAATACGCAGGTCATCGAGAATTTCGGGCATGCGCGCAGACCCAGCTTGTCCCGGTTCTCGCACCGCTACTCTCGCCGGAATATGCCATCCCGAGACATGACTGATCGCACGGTCGATCAGACAGTGTCCAGCCAGCATGACTGCCGGCTTGTTACCACCGATCCTGCGGCCCTCTCCGCCTGCAAGTATAACAGCTACCAGGTCAGTCATTCGGGAACCATGGACGTTCTGAGAGAGCGTCCACTTGCTTCGGGTGCGCGATAGACAGATCGAGATTACGCAAAAGCCCATCCCGGATGGAATATATCCAGCCATGGATTGCCAGGGATTGGCCTTTTCGCCAGGCATCGACCACGAAGGGATTCCGGCCAAGATACTCGACCTGAGTACGGACATTGTGCTCGCATACGACATTTACGCGCGTGTCGAAATCCGTGATGGCGCGCAGGTGTGCCTTGTGCCGATGCGCCATGTCCGCGATAGGCTGCAGCCAATGATCGATAAGTCCTCTCCGCTGGTTGTCTATCGCAGCGCGAACACCACCGCATCCATAATGCCCGCAGACAATTATGTGCCTGACTTTGAGTATCTCAACGGAATATTGCAGTACGGACAAAAAATTGACATCCCGCGGTGGGGCAAGGTTGGCGACATTCCGGTGAACGAACAGCTCACCCGGATCCAGGCCGACAATCTCGTTGGCCGGTACGCGGCTATCCGAGCACCCGATCCAGAGATGCTCGGGTGACTGCTGGGCTGCCAGTCTCTGGAAATACTTTGGGTCAGCCCGCACACGCGCGCTTGCCCAGTTCATGTTATTGTCAAGCAGCTCCTCGATCATGACGCCCCCGCGAACGGGTCCGGCAAGCCCCTGCGAGCGGCAAGCCGGCGTCCGAGATTGTGAAGATCAGCTTCGTTCAGCCGCGCGCGCGCGATTGGGAGAACGACAGCGTTCTCCACAGCTATGTGGCGTTCCTGGGATCGGCAGAATGGTGGAATGATCTGTGCGGCTTCAGTGTAACCTGCTGGGCCACGGCGATCCGTCAAGGCCGTGGTGATCAAGGATTTGACAGCCGAGGCATCGTGTAGATCGCTGGCATGTTCTCCCGACAGCATGCCCAGGACTGCCTCGATCTGGTCATCGGCCTGGCAGCGCCGCCGCAAGAGTGGAAACAGGTCATCCTCCTCATCAATGACATGGAGCGGCAGGTCATTGTTGAGGAAGTGCAGGACGTCCTGCAGCGCAGCCTCGTTGAACGCGACTGTCTTGGCCAGCTCACGCAATCGTTTGCAGACGGCCCGATGGCGATAATGTTCGGCAAAAAACCATACAAGTGGTTCGCGCAGCAGTTCCGCTGGCATGGCTTCAATAAACCCATCCTTATAGACCGGTTCCATTGGGTTCGCCTTTCTCTTCCGGATTCACGGCTCCTTTCCGGTGCGTCAGAATGAGCGTGCGGCTTGCCTTGACCTGTGGAAGCTGGCTTCGGACCATCGTTTCGAGGCAGTCTGAGAGCGGAGACGGGCTGTCCCGGAGGCGGGAAATCACCTGCGTCCAGGACTCATCCTTGGCCTCGGTCAGGAAGGAATTGATCGCATCAGACAGGACACTGGCCGCTGAGCTACCTGTCTTTTCCGCTTCGGCGTCAATCTGCCTGACAATGTCGGGCTTCAGCGCCGCGAGAGCGGCCTCGGGATGAGAGAAGACATCTCCAATAAGCGCAAAGACTCGTTTGTCAGGCGTCTGGTCCGTCTCCAGCGTTCCGAGCGCCGAAATCCCCAAGGCTGGCGCCGATGCAGACGCGCGCTTCAGAAGCGCGTCGACATAGCGGGCAGCTGCCAGGGTCCAGGCTCGGGCCTCCAGCTGCATTTCGATATGCGCCGCGACGTGCTCGAACGGCAAGCGCCGCCCTTCAACCCGATGGTCCAGCCTGAGAACGTGCCAGCCATGTTCCGTTCGTATCGGTTCGTCCGCAACCTTTCCCGGATCCAGCGTAAGCAATGCCTGCCAGATCGCGGGCAGCAAATCACCCGGCCGCAATTGACCGAGTGTGCCGCCATCACTTCCAGAGGGACAAGCTGACACCGTGCGCGCGAGGCCCCCAAACCTGTCGGGCTGCCTGGCAAGGACAGATATGAGTTCATCCGCGCGTGCGCGCGCCAGTGTGGCCGCCATGTCGTCATTCTGCTCGGGCGCAACCAGGATGTGCGAAGCTTCAAGCAAGGGTGGGGTCCTGAAGCCGTCGGGCTGGCTGTCATAAATGTGCCGCACAGCGTCAGCTGACGGCGCTTCAGCCTCGACCTCCTGACTGAGGAGCTCGCGGATCATCGCCTCCTCCTGTGTTTCCTCCAGTCCGTCCGCATTGCGTTCAGGAACCGCCGCTATATTGAGATGACGCGCACGGTCGATCAGGACAGCCTTGGCAGCCAGCGCCCGGCCCGCACGGGCACGCGCGTCAGCGAGACTCGCAGACCGATGGTTCTGCATTTCAGCTGCCAGCAATGTCTCAGGTACTTCGACGCCGTGGAATATTGCAGTAGCAGGACTGGACATCATGCATCTCCCATCCGCTTACGCGCTGCAATCGCCTGGTCCGCCTTTATGTTCCTTCGTGTGCGGACGAGTTGCCAGCCACGGCGGTTCAGATACCAGACCGGCGCCGATAGCATGTGCACCAGCCTGGTGAATGGAAAGACGAGGAATATGGTCAGGCCAAGGAACAGGTGCGCCTTGAAAATCCAGTGAACATTGGCAACATAGTCGGCTGCGTTTGACTGAAACGTGAAGATGCCTTGCGCCCAGTACATGAACTTGACCATTTCCGATCCATCAAGGTGATTGGCCGACAAGGGGATTGTCGAAAGGCCAAGCATCAACTGGAGCGTCAGCAGTGCCAGGATCGCGGTATCACCGAAGGAAGAATTGGCACGTATACGTGAATCGAATACGCGCCGGTGGAGCAGGATAAAGGCGCCGAGGATGGCCGCCAGCCCCGCGACACCTCCCGCGACGATGGCGAGCACCTGCTTCTGGCCGTGCGTAATCCCGATCATGTCGAATACCCAAAGCGGCGTCAGCAAGCCGACGAAATGGCCACCGAAAATCACAAGTATGCCGACATGGAACAGCACCGAACCGAGGACCAGCTGCTTTCGGCGCAGAAGCTGCGACGATCCCGATCGCCAAGTGTAGGGCTCACGGTCAAACCGCACCACAGATCCCACCGCAAGGACGGCAAGCGCGATATAGGGATAGATGCCAAATATCGCCTGGTCTATCCAGCCGGCTGAAGTCATTGTCGTAATTTGCTCTGGTGCCATGTCGTGGCTCCCTCCTGATAGGTCTAGAAGCTGGCCTCCAGGGCCAGCCAGAATTTGGTTCGGTCTGCCGGTCCGCCGGTGTCGCCATCGAATATGGCGACCTTGCCTTCAAGGTTGAGTTTTGCGTTGAGTGGCAGTCGCACCAGCGCATCGAGCTCGCGGCCGAGATCCTGTTCTCCATTGTCAGAGGAAAAATCGTGAGCCGCGATCACCCATGCGAGAGGCTGGCCTCCGGTAATAAATGCCGGGGCTTTGCCTTTCAGGGAAGCCGATATATCCCGCACGCCCCAGGCGGGCGTGGTCAGAAAGACATCCGCCCACCCCTGAAAGGCGTGCAGGGTCGCGAGCGGTGTCGCGAAGCCGCGGCCACCGGCCCCTTCCAGAATCTCGAGACCCAGCGCCCCCGTCACGCCCTGTTGCGTCATCGAAATGCTTGCAGACTGATAGCCGAGATTTGATTCAGGCCCCTGCCCGTTCCATTCGCTCTGGACAGCCGCTTCGACATCAAGGGCAAACTTGCCCAGATCGGTATCCATGGATCTTGTCCAGCTGGCACCCCAGGTCTGGCCCGAGGCCGCCGGCGCATCGTCAAAATCCAGTAGGAGGCCGTAAGCCGTAATGTCGCCGAGCGCTGTTTTTGTCGACACCCGCAGGATGTGAGACGCACTGTCCCACTCGCCGACCGGGCTGTCATCGCCGAACACACGGCGGACCTTGTCGATATAGACATAATCAACTGACACTTTCCCGGGAAAGACGTGACCCAGCCGGAGCGCATCAAAGGTCTGCTCATTCTGCCGGAAGCCGACATTGCCGACAAAGCGCGCATCATCAAGAATGATGCGCTGGCGCCCGAGTGTAACTGAACTTGCCTTGTCCTTCCACGCGACCTGCAGGCGGTTGATCTCAAATGCCTCTGGGTCAGCGACAATGGCCTTGCCGGCGACGGTGTTCACGGTATCGGAAAAGTCATCATTCAGGTGTGCGACGCCTTCGACTTCCCCAAGGAAGCTCCAGGTATCATTGGCCTTGTAATCATACCCAACCCGTCCTCGCGCCGTCAGGGCCGTTGTTTCGTCTAGCCCGGCCTGGTCGACCTGTTCAGCTCGCAACCGTATATCAAGGATCGGTTGTCCCTCGCCAGCCTGCGCCAGCGGGACCCCGAATGCACAGGAAGCTGATATGACCGCACCCGCCATGAGCACTGCTCTCAACCCGGACATTACCCGCGTGCTCCCTGCATATTGCCGACCATTGCGGCGGCTTTCGGACAACCGTCCGATGGCGTTCCCGGACCGAATGTAACGGGTGCTTCAGCCCAGTTTTCATCAAGCGCCTCCAGATCATCCGGATCATCCTCGGGTATGGCCAGAAGGTCTGCCAGCGCATCCTTGTCTGCCGGACGATCAGACAGGGTCATCAGGGCACCAAAAATCGCACGGTAAGGGCTCTGACGCTTCTTCAGGCGCTCGCCGATGGCCTCGATGACATGTGCTGCTTCGCCAATGAGCGAGGCGGCATCCGCATCCGGAATGATTGACAGGAACTCCAGGAAGATCGGCAGATAGTCTGGCAGGTCGCTGACATTGAGTTCCAGCCCGTGCGACTTGTACAGTTCCACAAGTCCCACCATGGCCGGTCCCCGCTCCCGGCTCTCACCGTGGACATGCTCATAAAGGTGCAAAGACAAGGTGCGCGACCGGTCGAACTGGTCGACATACATTGCCTGGGCTTCATAGATATCCATGCTGGCAAGGCTGAGCGCCAGCTTTCGCAGGGACTTGATGATCCGTTCCGGAATGATGCCCTCAGCCTGCATGGCGTCGACAAGAGAGTCTGCTTCTGCCTGCAGGACGGCATCGGGGTAGGACAAGAGGCGCGACAAAGCGCGATAGGTGATGGCCATGATTACAGCTCCATTGGGGTTTTGGCTTTTGAACGCTTGTCCCGGCCAAACAGGCCGAGTTCCGTGCGTCCACCAGAACAGTCATTGCCGAATGTAAATCCACACTCACCGCGCATTTCGAACGCGTCTTCCTGGGATTCACGATGGGTCGTCGGGATGACGAAGCGATCTTCGTAATTGGCGATCGCCATATAGCGATACATCTCGTCAATCTGGGCGGCCGTAAGTCCGACCTTCTCGGCGGTAGGGTGATCGATCACACCCTCAATCGTCTTTGCCCGCATGTATTTTCGCATCGCCATCATTCTCTCGAGCGCGAGAACGACCGGTTCTTCCTTGCCCGCCGTCAACATGTTGGCGAGATAGCGTACAGGAATACGCATGCTGGCGACGTCAGGCATCTCCGCATCGGTTTCAAGCGCGCTGGCGGCCACAGCCGACTGGATCGGCGAGAGGGGCGGGACATACCAGACCATGGGCAGCGTGCGATATTCCGGATGCAGGGGAAAGGCGACCTTCCACTCCATCGCCATCTTGTAGACCGGGCTCTGGCGCGCGGCCTTCAGCCAGGCTTCCGGGATCCCATCCTGTCGTGCCTGCGCAATGACGGCCGGATCATTCGGATCGAGAAAGACATCAAGCTGCGCCTGATAGAGGTCCTTCTCGTCCGGCGTACTGGCAGCCGCCTCAATCCTGTCGGCATCGTAGAGCAGGACACCTAGATAGCGGATTCGTCCGACGCAGGTTTCCGAACAGACTGTGGGTTGTCCGACTTCAATGCGCGGATAGCAGAACGTGCATTTCTCCGACTTTCCGGATTCCCAATTGTAATAGACCTTCTTGTAGGGACAGGCCGAGACGCACATGCGCCAGCCGCGGCACTTGTCCTGGTCGATGAGAACGATTCCATCCTCTTCCCGCTTGTAGATCGCTCCTGACGGGCACGCCGCGACACATGTCGGATTCAAACAGTGTTCGCATAAGCGAGGCAGGTACATCATGAAGGTTTGCTCGAACGCTCCGTAGATCGCCTTTTCGACCCCCTCAAAATTGTAATCCGCGCTTCGCTTTTCGAACTCGCCGCCCAGGATTTCTTCCCAGTTTGGCCCCCACTCGATTTTCTCCATTCGCTGACCCGTGATCTTCGAGCGCGGGCGCGCTGTCGGAAACGCCTTCATTTCCCCGGCGGTCTGGAGATGGGCATAGTCAAAATCGAACGGTTCGTAATAGTCGTCTATTTCCGGCAGGTCCGGGTTGGCAAATATCTTGGCAAGAATGCGCCATTTCGCACCCATTTTGGGCTCGATCCGGCCATTGGGCTTGCGCCGCCAGCCACCATTCCAGCGCTTCTGGTTTTCCCAATCCTTGGGAAAACCAATGCCTGGCTTGGTCTCGACATTATTGAACCAGGCATATTCAACTCCCTCGCGGCTGGTCCACACATTCTTGCAGGTTACAGAGCAGGTATGACACCCGATGCATTTATCGAGGTTCAGTACCATTCCGATCTGGGCACGGATTTTCATTGTGCGCTCTCCATTTGCGAGGCCGGCTCTTCGAGCCAATCCACGTTTGCCATTTTACGGATCACCACGAATTCATCCCGGTTGGATCCGACCGTGCCATAATAGTTGAAGCCATAGGACAGCTGCGCATATCCGCCGATCATGTGGGTGGGCTTCAGGATTGTGCGCGTAACCGAGTTGTGAATGCCACCGCGCTTGCCGGTGATTTCCGACCCGGGCGTGTTCACGATCTTCTCTTGTGCATGATACATGAAGATCGTGCCCTCCCGGATCCGCTGGGAGACGACGACACGGGCTGTCAGCGCGCCATTCGCGTTGAAAACCTCGACCCAGTCATTGTCGACAAGACCGGCGCGCTTCGCATCTGTTTCAGACACCCAGACGACCGGGCCGCCGCGGTTCAGCGTCAGCATCATCAGATTGTCAGTATAGGTCGAGTGGATGCCCCATTTCTGGTGCGGCGTGATGAAGTTGAGCGTGATCTCCGTGTTCCCGTTCGGCTTGGCACCCTGGACGAAAGTTGTCTTGAGATCGATCGGCGGCTTGTAGACAACGAAACCCTCGCCGAACGCACGCATCCAGTCATGGTCCAGGTAGAGTTGCTGGCGCCCTGTCAGGGTCCGCCACGGGATCAGCTCGTGAACGTTCGTATAGCCAGCATTGTAGCTGACATGCTCACTTTCGATTCCTGACCATGTCGGAGAAGAAATGATCTTGCGTGGCTGGGCAACGATGTCACGGAACCGGATTTTTTCGTCTTCCTTGGACAATGCAAGATGGGCGTGGTCTCGCCCGGTCTGCTTCTCGAGCGCATGCCATGCCTTGACGGCGACCTCACCATTAGTCTCCGGCGCCAGCATGAGGATGGTTTCGCAGGCATCGATATCGGAATCGATACGCGGTTGACCTTTGGAGACGCCTTCATCAAGCACGCGCCCATTGAGGGAGGCGAGATTGGCCACATCATGCGCCGTGTCCCAGCCAATTCCCTTCCCGCCATTTCCGAATTTCTCGAGGAGCGGACCGAGCGATGTGAATTTTGCATAGGTCTGGGAATAGTCCCGCTTGACCACAGTGATTTGCGGCATGGTCTGTCCGGGAATGGGTTCATTGCCGTCAGTCAGCCAGTCTGCCACACCGGATGCCTGAGCGAGTTCACCTGCACTGTCATGCTGGATCGGTGTCAGGACGACATCGGTTTCCTCGCCGAGCACTTCAGGCGCAACTTCCGAGAATGTCCGGGCCAGCCCCTTGAATATCTCCCAGTCCGACCGCGATTCCCATGCCGGATCCACCGCTGCGCCGAGCGGATGGATGAAAGGATGCATGTCAGACGTATTGAGGTCGTTCTTCTCGTACCAGGTGGCCGTCGGCAGGACGATGTCGGAATAGACAGCCGTGGTGGACATGCGAAAATCGATGCAAACGAGCAGGTCGAGTTTCCCTTTTGGCGCCTCCTCGTGCCACTTGACACTTGTCGGCTTCACGCCGCCCGTCTCACCCAGATCCTTGCCTTGTACCCCATGCTCGGTTCCGAGCAGGTGCTTGAGGAAATATTCATGCCCCTTGCCAGACGACCCAAGAAGGTTGGAGCGCCAGATGAACATGTTGCGCGGCCAGTTGGCCTCGTCATCCGGGTCCATGCAGGACATTTCAAGCTCGCCGGATTTCAGTGATTTCACCACGTAGTCCCTGGGGTCCATCCCTGCCTTTTCCGCAAGCGATGCGATTTCGAGCGGGTTCGTCTTGAGCGCCGGCGCAGAGGGCAGCCAGCCCATGCGCTCGGCCTTCGCGTTGTAATCGATGAAACTGCCGGACCAGTCCCCCTGGGGCGCCGTTGGGGACAGGATTTCGCCAATCTTGACCGTTTCATAGCGCCATTGGTCTGTATGCGCATAAAAATATGACGTTGAATTCTGCTGGCGGGGTGGACGCACCCAGTCTGTCGCGAAGGCAAGCGGCGCCCAGCCGGTCTGCGGGCGAAGTTTCTCCTGACCGACATAGTGCGACCAGCCGCCACCGGACTGGCCAATACATCCGCACAGGACTAGCATGTTGATCACTGCACGGTAGTTCATGTCCATATGATACCAATGGTTCATGCCGGCGCCGATTATGACCATGGATTTGCCATTGGTTTTTTCGGCATTGGTCGCAAAGCCCCTGGCGACGGCGATGATCTGGTCGCGCGGAACTGATGTGATTCCTTCGGCCCATGCTGGCGTATACGGCGCCGGATCATTGAAATCCGCCGCCAGATGCTCGCCGCCATATCCCTGGTCGACGCTGTAATTCGCCATCAGGAGGTCATAGACGCTCGCCACGAGGGTCTCACTACCATCCGCCAGTTTCATGCGCTTGACCGGGATGTTCCGGACCAGCACGTCCGGATGATCGGTCGAGGCAAAACCGTTGCTGGCAGCATTGGCAAAGTACGGGAACCGCACGCTGGCAATTTCATCTTCGACGCCCTTCAGGCCGAGACGAAGCCTGATCTCCTCGCCCTTGCCATCGCGTTCTTCGAGATTCCATTTTCCGGTGTCGCCCCAGCGAAAGCCGATCGAGCCATTGGGAACGACCACTTTGCCAGTCGCCTCGTCGAGACCGACAGTCTTCCATTCGGGCTTGTTTTCTTCACTGAGCGCATCATCGAAATCCGATGCACGCAGGAGACGCTCAGGCACATGGCCGTCTTCTTGTTCCTGCAGGCGCACGAGCAGCGGAAGGTCGCTATACTTGCGGATGTAATCGCGGAAATAGGGTACGTCGCGATCACGGTGATACTCGGTCAGGATGACGTGGCCGAATGCCATGCCAAGGGCAGCATCTGTGCCTTGCTTGGCGGCAAGCCAGACGTCCGAGAATTTCGATGCCTCCGAATAGTCCGGACAGATAACTACCGATTTCACACCCTTGTAGCGCGCTTCGGTGTAGAAATGCGCGTCTGGTGTTCGGGTTTGCGGCACATTTGAGCCCCAGAGCACCAGGAACCCCGAATTGTACCAGTCGGCGCTTTCGGCAACATCCGTCTGCTCGCCCCATGTCTGCGGACTTGCTGGCGGAAGGTCGCAATACCAGTCATAGAAGGATCCGGTCACCCCACCGATGAGCTGGAGGTAACGTGCCCCGGCGGCATAGGACACCATCGACATGGCCGGGATCGGCGAGAATCCGAATACACGGTCCGGCCCCCATTTCTTGATCGTGTGCGCGTTTGCAGCGGCGATGATCTCGTTGACGGTATCCCAGTCTGCCCGCACGAATCCGCCAAGTCCGCGCCGTGTCACATAGTCGGCCCGCTTGGATGGATCATCCTGTATCGACCTCCAGGCAGCGACTGGACCGAGTGTCTTGCGGGCCGCGCGCCAGGACTTTAGCAACCGTGCCCGGATAAGCGGGTATTTCACGCGATTGGCGGAGTAGAGGTACCAGCTATAGCTCGCACCGCGCGCACAGCCGCGGGGCTCGTGGTTGGGCAGGTCATCCCGGGTCCGAGGATAGTCGGTCTGCTGGGTTTCCCAGGTCACGATCCCGCCTTTGACATAGATCTTCCAGGAACACGATCCGGTGCAGTTGACCCCATGCGTGGAGCGTACAATCTTGTCGTGGCGCCAGCGATTGCGATAGGCCTCCTCCCAGGAACGATCCTCATCATTGAGAACGCCGTGTCCGTCCGAATAAAGCTCTGTCTGCCGCCGGAAGAATGTCAGTCTGTCGAGTGTGTGGCTCATTATTCAGTATCCTTTTAGACGGTTGCCGCGGTGGCAGATTTGGACAGGCTTGCGCGCCCACGTTCGATATCGTGCAGGAGGCCACCCTTGCGCGTATACACACGCCAGGTCAGCACGAGGCAGGAGACGTAAAAGACGAGGAAGCAGATAAGGGCCGGCATCGCGCTGCCGCTCGCCGATAGTGACGTGCCAAAACCCATCGGAATGAAAAAGGCACCGTAGGCGGCAATGGCGGAGGTGAAACCCGTGATGGCCGCACTTTCCTTGTCCGACTGGCGCACAAGCTCTTCGGCCGACAGGTTTGGCTCAAGCCGTGCCACTTCCTTGCGCATGATGACGGGGATCATCTGGAAGGTTGATGCGTTGCCAACGCCTGTCGCAAAGAACAGGAACATGAAGCTCGCAAAGAACCCGGTGAAGCTGCTGACCTGGAGGGACGCCATGACGCCCAGCGTACCAAGCGCCATCGCAACGAAGACCCAGAGGGTGACGCGTCCGCCCCCCCATCGGTCGGATATCCAGCCCGTGAAGGACCGTGACAGTGCTCCGACAAGAGGTCCGAGGAAGGCGATCTGCAGGACGTTGACGTTCGGAAACTGCGTCTTGGTCAGCAGAACGAAGGCTGCCGAAAAGCCGATGAAGGAACCGAATGTCCCGGTATAGAGCCAGCACATGAACCAGGTGTGCGCCCGCTGGAATATGACTGATTGCTCGGCAAACGATGCCTTCGCGGAGGCAAGGTCATTCATGCCGAACCAGGCTGCGAACGCCGAGGCAACAATGAACGGAACCCAGATGAACCCGGCATTCTGAAGGAAAATCTCCTCGCCATTGCTGGTCACGATCGGGTCGCCACCGAGGGCGCCAAACACGCCCATCGTGATGACAATAGGCACGATGAACTGCATGGCGCTGACGCCAAGATTGCCGAGGCCTGCGTTCAGAGCGAGTGCATTGCCTTTTTCCTTCTTGGGGAAGAAGAAACCGATATTCGACATGGAAGAGGCAAAGTTGCCGCCTCCGAAACCGCACAGCAATGCCAGCAGCAACATGATCGCGTAAGGCGTTTCCGGATTCTGGACTGCAAATCCGATGCCCAGCGCCGGCACCAGCAGTGACCACGTCGTCAGGGTCGTCCAGAGCCGTCCGCCGAAGATCGGAACCATGAAGCTGTAGAAGATCCGCAGCGTGGCGCCAGACAGGCCTGGCAGGGCTGCCAGCCAGAACAGCTGGCCGGTCGAATAGCCAAACCCGATCTGGGGCATTTTGGCGACCACAACCGACCAGACCATCCAGACAGAAAAGGACAGGAGCAAGGCCGGGATCGACAGCCACAGATTGCGCCTGGCAACTTTTTTTCCTGTCTCCTGCCAGAAAGTCTCGTCTTCCGGGCGCCAGTCGGTGATCAGCTTCGGGCTGAGCGCACTGCCGGCATCCTCATCATGGAGCGGCTGCATTTCCGGCAGCTGCGGCAATTGCTCAAGAACCGCGCCTGACGCCTCACGCTCCATCCTCTGGATTGCCAGATGCATCCATATGAACGACCCCGACACCAGCAGGAACAGCGCCATGAAGGAACTCGTCCACACACCTGTCAGATCGTTCAGTATGCCGAATAAGATCGGGAGAAAGAACCCGCCCAGTCCCCCGATCATGCCGACCAGGCCACCTACGGCGCCAACATCATTGGGGTAATAGATCGGGATGTGCTTGTAGACCGCCGCCTTGCCGAGGCTCATGAAGAAGCCGAGCACGAAGATCAGGACAACGAAGGCAACCGGGCCCATGGCCAGCCGGAATGTGATCGGTCCCCTGACGCCATCGACGATATAGGAGGTCGGGGGATAAGACAGGATGAAGGTCACCACCATGGACACAAGGAATGTCCAGTACATAACCTTGCGGGCACCAACCTGGTCGGACAGATGCCCGCCATAGATCCGGAAAATCGAAGCCGGGATCGAATAGGCCGCAGCCAGCATGCCCGCCGTCTTGATGTCAAATCCATACACCCCGATCAGGTAGTGGGGCAAAGACAGGGCAAGCGCGACGAAACCACCGAAGACAAAGAAATAATAGAGCGAAAAACGCCAGACCTGGACATTGCGCAATGGCGCGAACTGGGAGGAGAAACTGCGCGGCCGGGCGCCCGACCTGCGCCGCTCGGCGAGGGCAGGATCGTCCTTTGTGAAAACAAAGAAGATGACGGCAGTGACTGCCAGGGCAATCGCCCACACCGTTGCCACGCCGGTCCAGCCGATGGAGGCCATCACGACCGGAGCCGCAAACTTCGTCAAGGCCGCGCCGACATTGCCGGCCCCGACGATTCCGAGCGCAGCGCCCTGCTTCTCGATGGGAAAGAATTTCGACACATAGGTAATCGATACGGCGAAAGACCCGCCCGCCAGACCAATGCCCAGCGCCGCGAGGAGGAATTGCGGGTAGGTCTCGGCAAAGGTCAGAAGCCAGGTCGCCAGCGCGGAAAGCAGCATGACAATGACATTGACGATGCGTCCGCCATACTGGTCAGCCCAGATACCAAGCACGAGTCGCGACAGGGAACCGGTCAGGATCGGTGTGCCAACGAGCAGGCCAAACTGCGTTTCCGTCAGGCCAAGATCCTTCTGGATCTGGATGCCGAGGATCGCAAAAATGACCCATACTGCGAAGCAGATCGTGAAGGCGAAAGTGGTAAGGCCGAGTGCGGTATTGGCGCCGCTGGCCGGCTGGGTTCTGGAATCCGTCACGTCTGTCCCCTCGGATCGGCGGTGAAACTTCAAACCGAGACGTGGCACTACCCCTGTCCAAGAGCCTTGATATTTGCGAAGCGATGAGTTGCCGTTTGTCCGGACATGCGCACAAATTGAGATCAATCTTTTCGGGACTGATCAGTGCATCCAGGCATCTTGAAATACATGTGCCAAGGCCTGAGCGATTCGGGATGATTACTTGACTTTTATCAATCCGGTTTCTAGACTTCAGGCCGATGCACCGGTGGAAGTTTGGCCAGCCGCTGGCGATTGCCAGGTGGCAATTTTCAGGCCATTTACGCGCGACACTGACAGGAAGCTGCATGACGCTGAAACCCACGGATACTTTACGCACCCGCGAGCTCTCATTCTTCAAGGCGGCGAGTGCCGAAACGTTCGAGCGCGTCATGTCCGGCGCCTTCCTGCAGCGCTTCCCCTCCGGAACAACCCTGCTGATGGAAGGCGACAGCGTCGATTTTCTCTATGTCCTGCTCGATGGATCGGTCGAACTCGGTGCCGGATGGAAATCGAAAGACACGACGCTCGCAGTTCTCAGGCCGGTATCCACCTTCATCCTCGCCGCTGTCGTGCTCGAATCGGATGCCCTGATGTCGGCGGTCACGCTGGAGCGTTCCGAAATCCTTATGGTGCCTGGCGAGTCGATCCGGCGCGCCATGAGCGATGATCCGGCCTTCGGTTTTGCGGTCTCGGAAGAACTTGCCGGCTGTTATCGCGGACTGGTCCGCTCGATCAAGAATCACAAACTGCGCGATTCAACAGAACGCCTGGCGAACTATCTGATGACCCAGCGGGCCCGTCAGGGCGAGAAGGACGAAATCACCCTGCCTCATGAAAAGCGCGTGCTGGCTGCCCTGCTGGGCATGTCACCCGAGAACCTGTCGCGTGCCTTCGCCAAATTGTCAGCCCAGGGCGTGACGGTTGACGGCCCGATTGTCCGGTTCAGCAGGGTGCAGGCCCTCGAACGGCTGGCAAGGCCCAGCCCTCTCATCGATAATCATTTTGCGCAAGACCGCAGCCAGCTCGGCAAAGCCAATACCGAGCGCCAGCAGGGCGTGCTGAACGAGCCCCATAACCGCTAACCCCCGGTCTGCGATAGGTTGCGCGTTTCACCCGGATTGGCGGCGTGCAATTCGTGCGTAAGCCGCTTGCCTCCGAGCGACAGCACGATCGCTTCCTGCAGTGCCTCTTTCTGGTCATCATATTCGAGAAGATTGCGCAAATCGTGCCCACCTTGTCCGAAGAGGCAAAGGCGCAGCTGACCGCGCGCGGTCACCCTGAGGCGATTGCAGCCGTCACAGAAACCAGGTGCATAGGGTGCGATCAATCCAATCCGTCCGGCATGGTCAGGATGCGTGAACTCGATTGCCGGACCATCGTCATTCCCCCGTTCACGCGGTTGCCAGCCATGTTGAAGGAGCCAGTCTCGCAGCACAGTGCCGCTGACATGCTGATCCTGGAAAAAGGCTGCATTGTCCCCCGTCCGCATGAGTTCGATAAACCTTACGGAAATCCGGCGATCCCTGACAAAGGCAGTCCAGGCCGAGAAATCATCCTCAAGCCCCTCGCGCAACAGCACCGCATTGACCTTGACGGCCGCCAGCGGCAGCGACTGTGCCCTGTCGAGGCCGGACAGTACCTCGTGCAGCCGGTCGCGACCCGTGATCCGGGCAAACGCCTCACGATCAAGCGCATCAATGCTGACATTGAGGTGGCTGAGCCCGGCCGCCACCCAGTCATCGATATGACGCGCAAGGTTCCAGCCATTGGTTGTCATGGCGACCTTGTCGACATCGCTTTGCGATGCAACGCGCGCGATGATCTCGGTCAGGTCCTTGCGGACACTGGGTTCACCGCCGGTCAGCCGGATCTTCCGTAATCCAAGTTCGGAAAACGCGCGCGCCAGACGTTCGGTCTCGACAGGCGAGAGGAAGTCCATGGCGCCCGTCTTCTTGTAGCCATTGGGCAGGCAATAGGTGCACCGGAAGTTGCACACCTCGGTTACCGACAGCCGCAAATAGCGAAACCGGCGTCCAAAAGCATCCGTCGCATCGCGAGCGGTCAGTGTCATCGCAGGCTCCTTTCCAAGCGCGGGAGGCGACATGGTTTCCCATTGTCACCCTCGGCCTGGCCGCCATGGCAAATGCTTTAGGCGGCGCAGGCTCGGAGCGAATTGATCAAGACCTATGATGGCCGCATCCGCTTGTCGTTGACCAGACAACTTTCGGGAGTTGATGTCCGTCAAGTGGCCCTTGACTGAGTATCAAGCTGGATGTGACAGCCGCGGCTGTAACAGGCGCGGACCGTAGACAAGGCAGAAGCCTGAAAACGCTGCGCACCAGATCAATGCAGCGACAGGATTGAGAATCACCTGGGATGACAGGGGAAGTAAGGTTGCAGCGACCCTGAGAAGCGCCGCAAGATTGATCAGGACGTAAATCATGACCGTCCCGCTTCCTGCAAGAAGCGGGCTTCCTGTGTGGCCAAGACTGGCCCGCGTCATCACCGCAAGTGTCATGACACCGATGGCACCTGCGCCGGCAGCATGGATCCCTGTCACGGGCGGTATGATGGCCGGGACCAGACTGCCCAGACCAAGCAGGAACAGCGCGACGCCCGCCCAGGCATATCCGGCGTGCAGGATCCAGACGAGCGGCTCGGCCAGGCATGCGTGGCCGCGCCAGCGTGCAAGCCGCAAGAGGTTCAACCCACCCGACAGGATCATGCCACCTGCCCCCAGAACATGATCGCCAGCGAACACCCATGCCGCAAGCGACACGAGTGAAAAGACCAGCACAGCCGCGTCGAACCTGCTGAAGGCAGCAGGTGGCGGCGCAGCGCGCTTGGCAAGCCAGTTGCGGGTAAAACTGGGTGTAATGCGTCCGCCAATCAACAGGATCAGGAACAGCAGCGTTGCAAGACCGCCATTGATCGCCAGCCGGGGTAGCCCGCCGGATGACAGATGCAGGACATGAAAACCCGCATTTGCAAGCGCAAGTGCCGTGACGGCCATGGCCACCTTGATATTCTTTGTGTTTCGGCCCGCAATGACTTCCCGCCAGACCAGCGCTGCGAACAGGAAGAGGAAAGCCGCATCGACAGCGGCTCCGATCCAGGCCGGGTCGGTTTGCAGCAGCAGAGCCACCCGCCCTGCGACCCATACGAGGACCAGCAAAGCAAGCGGGATACCGCAGACCGGTAACCGTCCGGTCCAGTTCGGGATTGCGGTCAGGAGGAACCCGGCCACGATCGCAGCCCCGTAACCGAAGAGCATCTCGTGGACGTGCCAGACGAGTCCCGCCTCGAATGGCAAGGCATCAGGCCCGAATGAATAGGTCAGTATCCATAATGGAACTGACACCGCCGCCCAGAAGGCACCAAGCAGGAAGAGAGGCCTGAACCCAAAGCTGAACAGGGCTGGTCCTGCATAGGCCCGAACCTGTTGCGCCGTTGTTGTCATGTCATTGCCCTCAGTCCTGGGTGATCAGCCGCATTTCGAGTGGCCACATTCAAGACAGGTATCACAGCCTTCCTTGCGTACGAGCGCCTTCTGCCCGCACTTCGGACAACAACGGGCAGATTCATCCTGCACCGTGCTGGCTGCGGCGTCAGCGTGGCCGAGATGCTCTGCCACAATCCGCCCGATGGCCGCAGGCAGTGACGGGACGTATCGGCCGTCCATGAATGCCCCGCCCTGGGGATCAAATACAGCCTGCAATTCTTCAGCGACGAAGCTGACATCTCCCCCGCGCCGGAACACGGCCGAAATCATGCGCGTCAGGGCAAGCGTCCAGGCGTAATGCTCCATATTCTTTGAATTGACGAATATCTCGAAGGGCCTGGTGTTCTGCCCTTCCTCCGAATCGTTGATCGTCACATAGACCGCGTGCGCAATGGGTGGCCATTTCAACTTGTAGGTCGCACCCGTGAGACGCGCCGAACGTGGCGGCAAGCCTGTCTCATCCTGCGTGCTTGCGGCGGGATCGATCGTGCTCAACACGGATCCTGTGATTGCATTGGGCCGGTAAGTGGTCAGCCCCTTGCACCCCAGGCGATACCCTTCGAGATAGATATCCTTGAAAGCATCGAAATTGATCCCGGCTGGACAATTGACCGTCTTTGAAATCGAGCTGTCGACATGTTTCTGCGCCGCGGCCTGCATGCGCACATGATCGGCTGGCGTCAATGTTTGCACACTGACAAAGGTCTCTTCCGGTGGCGGCATATCGCCATGAAGACTTTTCCAAAGCGCAAGGGCGTAATCGGTGACCGCCTCATCGCGTGTCGAACCATCCGCCTGCTTGACCTTGCGAATATAGGAAAAAGCAAACACTGGCTCGACACCCGATGACACATTATCCGCCAGAAGCGACGTTGTGCCCGTCGGGGCAATCGATGTCAGGCACCCGTTCCGCAAGCCGTGCGCCTTGATCAGCGCGCGGGTCTCTTCATCGAGTTCGAGGAGATTGGGACGGTCAAGCACGGCCGCATCGTAAAGAGGGTAGGTCCCTTTCTCCCCGGCAAGCAGGGCGGAGGTCCGATAGGCAGCGCGCTTGATCGCACCCAGCCAGAGCTCTGTCTTTGCCAATGCGTCCGGCGACCCGTAGCGGGCACCACAGAAGATCAGGGCGTCGGCAAGCCCTGTAATCCCGAGCCCGATCCGCCGTTTCGCCTTCGCTTCGCGTTCCTGTGCCTCGAGCGGAAAGCGGGAAATGTCGATGACATTGTCAAGAAAGCGTACCGCAGATTCAGTCAGGCGCTCGAGCTGATCCACATCCAGCGCCGCCTCCTGTTCGAACGGTGCCTTGACGAGGCGGGCCAGATTGATCGATCCAAGTAGGCAGGCGCCATAAGGTGGCAACATCTGTTCGCCGCATGGATTGGAGGCAGATATGGTCTCGATGCCAGCCAGATTGTTGTCGGAATTGACCCGGTCAATGAAAATCACACCCGGTTCGGCCGCATCATAGGTTGCCTGCATCAGGCGATCCCAGAGATCGCGCGCCGCGACGGTCCGGTAGGGCGTGCCGGCATGCTGCAGCGTCCAGTCCGCCCCCGATTCCAGCGCCTCCATGAACGCATCGGTGACGAGCACGGACAGATTGAAATTCCGGAAACGTGCGCCATCGCGCTTGGCGTCGATGAAGGCTTCAATGTCGGGATGATCGATCCGAAGGCACCCCATCATCGCCCCCCGCCGCTGGCCGGCCGACATGATCGTGCGGCACATTGCGTCCCAGGTATCCATGAAGCTGAGCGGTCCTGACGCATGCGCACCAACACCGACAACCGGCGCTCCCGACGGACGGATCGTGGAAAAATCCATGCCGACCCCGCCACCCTGCTGCATCGTCATGGCCGCTTCGCGAAGATGCTCAAAAATACCCGGCAGGTCGTCCGGGATCGTGCCCATCACAAAGCAATTGAACAGCGTTACATTGCGGCCGGTTCCCGCGCCGGCAAGGATGCGGCCCGCAGGGATGAACTGGAAGTTGGTGAGTGCGTCCCGGAACCGTGATGTCCATTCCTTCCTTTTCGCGGGCTTTTCAGCTCTGGCGACGGCACTTGCAACGCGGTCAAGCGTACCTGCCAGATTGGCATCTTCCTTTGATGCCGAACGGAACCGGTATTTCTTGTCCCAGATTTCCTGGGCGAGCGGGGTATCGAAAGGCATGTGCGTCATCCTCTTTGACCAATGTGAGTCAGGACCGTCAGGTTCTGTGATTCGGTGCGGCGCCAAGCAGGGTGCGCGCCCGGTCTTTCCCTTGTTCCTTTGTCACCTCCATGCTTGATCTGCATCAACCGGTATTCCGGCAGGCAGATAAGGATCAAAAATCAAGTATTGTTACATCCGCGCCGGGTTGAGTAGCCGGCGCGCCTGCCTGACGACGGATCAGCACATCACTGAAGGCAAGTGCCCTCTGGCTCGAAGAGTCCTGTGAGGCGGCAAGCATAATACCTGCTTCATTCCGCCGGGCCCGGAGAAAAGTTTCCCGATCGCCGGTCTCTGGCAGCGCGTCGAGGCAAGGGCACGTTCTGAAAACGAGCGCGCCTGACGGATCTCCGCCAGACAGACCCGCCAGGAGTGGTGCGAGGAACAGCCGAGCTGTCACAAGCGCCGAGGTGGGATTGCCCGGCAGGCCGAGTACCAGTCGCGACCCCACCCTGGCCAGCCACACAGGCTTGCCCGGCTTGATCGCCACTTTCGGAAACACATAGTCAAGTGTCTTGCCAAACATGAGTCGGGAAAAATCCTTTTCGCCAACTGATGCACCGCCGATCACAATGACGAGGTCGGCATCTTCCAGCGCAGAGGTCGCTGCCGGAATCAATAGCGCGGGATCATCTGCCAGACGAAGCGATCGCAAAACGGTTACGCCTCTATCTTGTGCAAAGGCTCGAAGGCCGAAGGAAATGCTTTCCGGTATGGCACCCACGCGCTCATGCGCCTGCCCCGGCGCGGCCAGTTCGTCGCCAGTCGCAAGTATGACCAGGCGCGGTGCGCGGTAAACATCCACTTCCGCCCTGTCGGCCGCCGCCGCCGTCGTCATGGATCGCCAGTCCAGCCTGTGCCCGGCCGGAAGCAGGATATCTCCCTCCCGGAAATCAGACCCGGCCCTGCGAATATGCCGCCCCGGACCATAGGGACCGACGATACGCGCAACGTCGCCGTCCCGTTCGATGTTTTCCTGCACGATCACCCTGTCTGCACCTTCTGGCACAGGCGCGCCTGTGAAGATGCGGCAGGTCGTGCCGGGCTTCAGCACGATGGACGGATCCGATCCGGCAAAGGATTCCCCGTGTATGGGCAGGCTGAAGGGAATGGCCTTTGTGTCTGCGTCCCGCACCGCATAGCCATCCATGGCTGAGACGTCCTGTGCCGGCATATTGAAGCGCGCGACAACAGGCGCCGTGAGGATCCGGCCTGCCGCTTGTTCAAGCGGCAGGCGCTCCGATCCCAGTGGGGAGGCGAGCGCGGTAATCCTCGCAATGGCCTCCTGGAAACTGATCATGACGCATCATCCCCTGCGATCCAGTCGCCGGACTTTCCCCCGCTTTTTGTCATCAGACGGATCGCTTCGATCACCATGCCGCGATCAACGGCCTTCAGCATGTCATAAAGGGTCAGGCAGGCGACACTGACTGCGGTGAGCGCCTCCATCTCCACCCCGGTCTGGCCTGACGTGCGCGCCTCGGCTTCAAGCCTGAAACCGGGCAAGGCATCGTCAAGCCTTATCGTCACGGAAACCTTGCTGAGGGGCAACGGGTGACAGAGTGGAATGAGATCATGGGTTTTCTTGGCCGCCATGATGCCGGCGAGTTCCGCTGTTGTAATGACCGCTCCCTTTGGCGCCCGGCCCTCCCGAACCAGCAGGAGGGTTTCCGGAAGGCACCGCACCTGCCCATGCGCAACGGCAGATCGCGCAGATACGGCCTTGTCACCCACATCGACCATATGAACACGGCCATCCTCATCGAGATGCGTGAGCCGGGTCATGGGCAGATTCCGCGGTAGCGCGCGATCTGCCCGACCAGCGAACAAGGCCTGTACCGGCTGTTCAGTTCGAACGCGAAAACATGATCCCAGGCATCACGGCACGCGCCTGTCGAGCCGGGCACACAGAAGATGAACGTCTCGCCTGCCTGTCCGGCAAAGGCGCGTGACTGCAAAGTGGAAATCCCCACTGTGCCCATGCTGACATGGTGAAACACGGTGGAGAAGCCATCCATTTCCCTGGAGAACAGGGGGCGGATCGCTTCAGGTGTCACGTCGCGCGGCGAAAAGCCCGTGCCGCCTGTCGTGAGAATGACGTCGATCCCTGGATCAGCTACCCAACGCGCCACGGTTTCACGGATCGCGTTCACCTCATCTTTCACAATTTGACGGTCAGCAATGACATGGCCGGCGGCACTTGCCCGCTCGGCCAACAGGCCACCGGAAGTGTCCGTCGTTTCGTCACGCGTGTCCGATACGGTCAGAACCGCGAGATTGAGCGGATAGAATTCGAGCGTGTCATCAATCCTGGCCTTGGTCATTGTTCCATCTCGTCCTGTCTTGTTGATCTCTTTGCGTGGGCTCGATCCATCTGGAACCAAACGTGCCGACTTCGCGCTTCCAGAACACCGCGTCAGTCTTCAGTCGGTCCATAATATAATCTGCAGCCAGGAAGGCGTCACGCCGGTGGTCGCTTGCGACAGCGACAAGCACGATGGTTTCGCCTGGCAGGATATCGCCGCAGCGATGCACCACGGCTACTGCGCGCGTTGCAAACCGGTCGGCGCCAGCCTCTGCGATCCGGCGCAGCGATATTTCCGTCATGCGCGGATGCCATTCCAGTACCAGCCGGTCCAGCGGTTCCCCCGCCTTGGTTTCCGGACGCATGACGCCCTGAAAGGAGACGATAGCCCCTGCGCCCTCAGCTGATTTCGAAATTCGCGCGAGTGCATCAGATGCATCGAACGCCTCCATGGCCAGGATTGCGCTGACCGTACCGGTTCCCGGTTGCTTGCTTACCATAATGCACCATGCGCGCCCAGAACGGCTGCACCGACTGCAACAAGGCTGGCAATCAGCAAGACAATATGGCCCGTCTGGACCCTGTCCAGTGTTCTGGCAGGATCGACAGCGACACCCGCCGCGAACCATCGGTGCAGAAAGAGGGGTTCCAGGACGAACAGGACCAGCGTGAAGACCAGCCAGATTGCCACCATCGCATGCATCCACCAGAAACCAGGGTCAAAGAAACGGCCCCAGGCTGCCAGGCGGTGGGTCATGTAGAAACCGGTCAATCCCGCCAGTGTCACTGAAAGCCTGGCTTGCCAGAAAAAGGCCGATTCCACGCGCGCGAACAGGTCGGCCTGATTGTCCGGTGCCGCGAGACGCCGAACACCAGGCAGCAGCACCAGCGTCACGAAAGACACGCCGCCAATCCAGTGGACGACAGCCAGGACATGCAAGGCTCGGGCTATGGTCATGTCAAGCATGGTTACCGTTCCTATCCGCCCGACAGGGCGCTCATGAAAATCACGTCATCTCCCGGCATGACGATATGGTTTTCCAGAACGACCTCATCATTGACGGCGGCCCGAATTGTCTTGTCCAGAATCATGTCTGTCCTGCACGCTTGCGCGATGACCTGGCGAATATCAGCAACGCTCATGCCGGATTCCGGAAAGGCGATTTCCAGTGTCTTGCCAATCGGATCCGATATTTTTCCAAAGAAACTGATCTTCATACGCTCACTCTATCACCTGTCACGGCGGCCGTTTCCGAAAGGATACCCAAGACAATAGACACCAGTCTTTCGATTTCCCGGCTGATCAGGCTGGCATCCGGTTTTTACCACCCCTAGGTGCTGAAACCGGGCCTGCGTATGACATTCATCATGCGTGAAGGTGTTTTTTGCGGCAGACCGGCCAGACATCGGCACTAGGCCCGCCCCGCGACGGCAGATATATGAAGATGAACACGTCAGTCCGGATGCACGCCCATGCCTTTCCTGCTCGTTGCGGCGTTCCTGATAACCGCAATACTCTATGCCAGTGTCGGCTTTGGCGGCGGATCGACCTATAATGCCCTGCTTGTGCTGAATGGCACGGATTATCGCATTCTCCCGATGATCGCACTGGTTTGCAATATCATCGTCGTCAGCGGAGGCGTCTGGCGGTTCTCGCGTTCCGGCCATTTGTCGCTTCGCCGGCTCCTCCCCTTTCTCGTGACCTCCATCCCGATGGCCTGGTTTGGTGGGAGGCTGCTGATCTCCGAAACCGCTTTTGTCGGCCTGCTCGGGCTTGCGCTTCTGCTATCCGGCCTGCGCCTCGCACTGGAAAAATCAATCGTCCACGATTCAGCTGATCCGGCCGGCAGTCAGTATGTGTCGTCAGGCATCGCCGGAGCGGGGATCGGTTTTCTCTCAGGTCTGGTCGGCATTGGCGGTGGAATTTTTCTCGCCCCCGTACTCTACATGATGAAATGGGGAGGGCCGCGCCAGATCGCTGCAGCCTGCAGCCTCTTCATTCTGGCCAACTCTCTCTCGGGACTTGCCGGGCAAGTGATGAAGCTGCACGGTACGGCCCTCTTGTCCCTTGCCCTGCCCTACTGGCCTCTGCCCCTGGCTGTACTGATCGGCGGCCAGGCAGGCACATGGCTTGCCGGATACGGGCTCAAACCCGGGATCATCAAGCGATTGACAGCCATACTGATCCTTTACGTTGCGGCGCGCCTGCTTATTCACTGGTTCCGGCTGATTGTGAACGGGGCATAAGGTCGTTCATCCAACCCTTCCAGGTGCCTGGCGATCAGGCATGGCGCGCCCGATCAGCCGCTGCTGATCGACGCCATCACACATGTCGCCATAAAGAAACCCCGAACGGTCCGTGGCCAGGCGCTGACGGCAAAACGCCTCGAAAACGAAATCGGGAGCCGACTGGAAGAGGGCCGCCGCTTGCAGCGCCAGAGCGGCACATTGAGCGAAGCTCCGCGCCGCGCCTTCATGCAGTCCGCCTGGGCGCGCAAAAGCTTCCAATCTGGCGCAGTGCTGCTCAAGTGATCTGTTCTCTCTGCGGACCGGGGCGAGCTCCGCCATGACCGCCTCGAGACTGGACGGTTCGCGTGCAAGCGCGCGCAAAATGTCCAATGCGATGACATTGCCTGATCCCTCCCATATGGCATTCAGCGGCGATTGACGGAACAGACGCGGCATCGGGCCTTCCTCGACATAACCTGCGCCACCGAGGCATTCGAGTGCCTCATAGACAAAGCCGGGTTGACGTTTGCAGATCCAGTACTTGGCAATCGGGGTGGCCAGCCGAACGAATGCAGCTTCCTGGTCGTCACTCCCTGCGCGATCCAGACTTCTGCCAAGCCTCAACGCCAACGCGGTCGCCGCTTCGCATTCGATGACCAGGTCTGCCAGGACTCCGCGCATTGCAGGTTGATCTATCAGCGTTTTCTGAAACACCCGGCGCTGCGACCCATGCCACAGCGCCTGGACCAGCGCCGCCCTCATGCCGCCTGCCGAGCCAAGCACGCAATCATAACGCGTATGCTGCACCATATCGATGATGGTCCGCACACCACGTCCGGGTTCTCCAAGCGGCCGGGCCCATGCGCCATGATATTCGATTTCCGAGGACGCATTCGACTTGTCGCCAAGCTTGTCCTTGAGCCGCATGATATGTATTGCGTTGCGTTCGCCGTCCGGCCGCCAGCGCGGAACAAGGAAGCACGTCATCCCCTGATCCGAGTATGCCAGCGTCAGGAACGCATCACTCATGGGCGCGGAACAAAACCATTTGTGACCGGTCAGCAAGTATGCGCCGTCTCCATCAGGAATGGCCCGGGTCGTGTTCGCGCGAACATCAGAACCACCCTGCTTTTCTGTCATGGCCATCCCTATCGTGACGCCATGCTTCTCGTCTGCCGGAATCACACGGGGATCGTAACGGCTGGACTTGACGCGGGGGATCCATATGTCGGCCAGATCCCGATCAGCCCGCAGCGCGGCTACGCTGGAATAGGTCATGGACATCGGACAGGTCACGCCCGGTTCAGCCTGTCCCATCAGGATCATCATCGCGCCATGTAATACATGCCCGGATCCGGGTTTGAGCCAGGCGCCCGCCGATATGCCGGAATCGAGCCCGAGCTTCATCAACGCGTGATAGGCTGGGTGAAATTCAACCTCGTCGAGGCGGTGACCGAAACGGTCAAACGCTCGCAACTCCGGCGCGTTTCGGTTGGCTTGCCGGGCCTGGACCTGCACTTCAGCCGATCCGCACCGTGCGCCAAATTCTGACAGTTCATCGAGGTGACTGGCGCCCCCATTCGCCGTGACGGCACCGATAAGCGCCCGGTCCGTGTCGAACAGGTTCACATCCTCAAAGGGGTTCACCTGGTTGGAAACCACATGTGTCGAAAGGTCTGAACGGGGTGCACGATCGGACATTGTGTAACAAGCCTCTCTCTGTCTCTGATAGGGCACCCTAAGCTCGCAAGAACATCCGGCCAACGTAAATATGGTGGGTCATCAATCGGCGCTTGCTGTTTCCGGCCAGCGTGGCAGGCTGGATAACCCCGTATCTTCCCTTATTGCAGATAGCCGCACCATGCGCGGTAGTGTCCGGCCTTACGAGACTGACGGAGTCCGAAATGTATGGCGACGGATTGACCCAACCAATCGCGGTCCACGATGACGAAACCCAGAGGGTCGATCAGGCCTTCAGATCCGAGGTCGAGGCGTTTCTTGATGAATCGCTCACCGAAGCATTACGCGAAGCCGGGCGTGAGACGACGGGGCTGAAGTCTGCACCGGACGCGTGCGGCGCTTGGCGGGACAAGCTTTTCCAGCGTGGCTGGCTTGCCCCGTCCTGGCCCGTCAAACATGGCGGGGCGGGTTGGAGTACAGCGCAGCGGCTCTATTTTGAAAACGCATGTGCGGAGCGTGATGCGCCGATCCTGCAGTCATCGGGTGTTCGCACGATTGGTCCACTGATAATCGAGGAAGGCTCGCCGTCACAAAAGGCACGCTATCTGCCAGCCATCCTGAGCGGAGAACATGAATGGTGCCAGGGGTTTTCAGAATCTCAGGCGGGTTCAGACCTTTCAGCGCTGTCTCTGCGCGCAGAACGGGACGGCGATGACTTTGTGCTTTCAGGCAGCAAGCTGTGGACAAGCTTTGCCCAATACGCGACGCACATGTTTCTCCTCGCCCGCAACGTGCCGTCCTCACGTGGCGGAGAGGGACTGGTTTTCCTTCTGGTCGAGATGGACCGGCCCGGCATTGATGTCCGTCCGATCCGCTTCATCGACGGTCAGCATGAAACCAACGAAGTGTTCTTCGACAAGGTTCGCACGCCCGTCTCTGACCGGATCGGTGACATTGGCGAAGGCTGGAAAACAGCGAAACGACTGATGTCGATCGCGCGTTCCAATAATACGACCACGGGCGTTCTCCGTCGCGCACTTCGGGCGGCGCAGCGTGAGGCGGCTGAGTCAGGTGACGTCTGCCCTCAGGAAGAAGCGAAATTCCTGGACCTGCAACGACGCATTGATGCGTTCGAAGCATTTGAATGGCGGGTAGCCGCAGGAATGGTGGCTGTCGCCCCAGCGCCAGCGACGTCGGCACTGAAACTGCTTGCGACAGAGCTGCATCAGGCGATCACTGAAATCGGGCTCACAACCGCGCCCCATAGCGAATTCGCCCAGGCGAAGTATCTCGCAACCCGTGCAGCGACGATCTATTCTGGCACCAGCGAGATTCACCGCAATATCCTTGCGCGTTCGATTGGATGTCCATGATGCGCAAAGCTGACATGGCTGAAGACTGTCGGGTGTCAGCTGACTGAGATAGACAGCCTTCTGAGATTCAAGGGGCGGGCATGGGCTGAGGCCGATACCGTCAAGGATTTCGAAGCCCTTGGTTCCCTGCCCTTTCCAGCGCGCCCTGGCTAACCCTTATACAATTCACGGCTCAGGAAATCGTGAATGGCTGAGGCAGCGTTTCGGGACGGAGAGGATGCCGTTTCCTCAATTGCAGAACCAAAACCCTGCGTCTGGGCCGGTGCATAGTCCTGATGATCCTCAATCGCCGATGCAACCCGCGCCATGACCTCTTCTGCCGTGTTTGCAACTTCGCCATAGTGCCAGTGCCGGTAATGCTCGTCGGCCTGCCAGTCCACTGCATGCGCATTGGCAAAGACGCACGGCTTCGGTACACGCAGGAATTCATAGACCTGACTGCTCACATCACCAAGGTATATGTCAGCATACCGCGTATAGTTCATATTGATCGAATCGAGACTGCCACCGTCGAAACGCATGCCGGCGCCCGCATACTGGCTCGCAAGACGGTCAAACAACTGCCGTGAGCGGCCACGCATCCGGACATGCGGCGCACAAATCAGGTTCATCCCGGCATTTCGGCTGAAAGCCTTTATGATTGCCTCGCCGAACGCCGGCCAGGACGACAGGCGGTCATCGAAGTGCGGATTGTATAATACGGTCGGAAGTTCATTATCAAAGTAGTCCGGCACGTCCACAGGCAGCAGGTCGAACTTGCAATAGCCCACCACATGGCACTTCTCGCCGGAAACGATGCCGCGATGAACAAGCATGTCGCGATCCTTGCTGCCCGCAACCAGAACAAGGTCGAACATGCCAATGCGGGAATCGTAGCTTTTGGCGCGATCTCCCGCACCATGCGGAATGTGGATCAGTTTCGGGCAACGCTTCCCCAGGACCCGCCGCAAGAGCGTTGACGTGCGCTCGGGCGTCAGGATCGCATCGCAATCAAGGACGGCCTGCAGGCCAAACAGGAGATTCAGGAGCCTTGGGGGGCATTTATGCAATGGCTGATTTCTGAACATCACGGGCGATCGAATGATCCCCGGGCCAAGTTCAGGCGCATACGACCAGATGATCTTCTCGTGCCAGTGCGTCGACACCATGCAATTGACCTGAATGCCCATGCGATGCAGGTGCAAGGCGGGGCCGAGGACATGGAATAATTGATGCGCCTCTCCGATGGCCAGCACAAGAAGCCTCGCGGTCATCCCGGTATCCGGCATCCTGTCCTCTAACTGCATGCCGATAACCCCGAAATTCGCAGCCGACAGCAATATACACGGCCTTGCAACAAGTGAAGGCCGCGATTGGTTGCTGTGAGGTGCTGCTGTCACAAGGATCAGGAAGCCCTAAGTCCTTGTTTCCAGTGGTGCCGGTTGAGAGACTCGAACTCCCGACCCTCTGATTACAAATCAGATGCTCTACCAGCTGAGCTAAACCGGCGGCTGGAGGGGTGTGACTACTTCGATCGGCGCCGGGACGCAAGAGGGGTTTCCAGTGGGCGCCGCTCAGCTGGCCAGTCGCGGCTGATAGGCGGAAAAGCGGTCGAACGCGGCGAACACATCACGCCGCCCGTCCAGCCCGTCCATGGCCGCAATCAGGTCGTTCATGCGGGCAACATCAAACGCATAGGTCATGTAGGCGCCGTCCGACTGGGTGCAGGTCCCGCCAAGCGCCTTGAACAGGCTTCGCGCCTTCCTGTTTTCAGCCAGGACATGGGCTTCGAGCGTTAGAATGCCCGCCTCGGCACAGTCGCATCCGATCGTGGCCATCAGGATGCGCGCCATTCCTGTATTGTGATAGGCGTCCAGCGTCGCAATGGCGAGTTCGGCCTTATGCGTGCCAGGCATGCGGACCGCCCTGACAACGCCCACTGCCGGCAGGTCACGCTCGGCCAGGTCCAGCGCTGCCCAGGCGATATGATCCACGCCGTCCACCGCGACCAGCCGCTCAAGGACCGAATCAGGCACCTTTTTCATGCCGGAAAAGAAACGGAAATAGCGCGATTCATCTGAAAGATTGGCGATGCTGTCGCGTATGCGCAGGCTGTCCTGCGGCCGTACCGGCCTCAGGTATATGCGCTTGCCCGTCTTCAGGCTCGTATAGATGGCGCGATTGTCCATGCACCATATGTTGCAGCGCAGCATAAAAATACAATGGCCGTTTCACAGCCTCGCTAAAATTTCATGTTCCGCCAGATTCACGATTTCTTGCAATCACCTTGCAACGGCCCCAATCGCCACGCCGCCTGCACGTTTCGGCCCCATTTCATGCGTAGATCCAGTACCAATAACGATAAGTGCATGAAGGAATATCCCATGAAACGCCCGATAATCGCTCTTGCAGGCTTGAGTGTCGCCGCCCTGATGCAGATGCCGGCTTTCGCCCAGGTCCCGCCTCCGCCGCCGACGACACCGGCCACGATTCCCGTCACCAAGAGCTGCGAAGACGTCTCTCTTTCGATCTATTTCCCGGCCTATGAGACGATGCTGTCATCCTATTCCATGCGCGCCGTGAACGCCGCCAGCGACCAGCTGGCCGGATGCGCCGTGACTGAAATCAAGGCTGAAGTCACCTCCGAGGAGGCCCACACGGACGAAGGCCTGAGCCATATTTCAGAGGCCCGCGCCACCGCAGTCCTCAATGCCTTCAGCGCCCGCGGCATCCGCGCCGGCGATATCGAGACAGATGTCACGCCGGTGACCGTGACAACGACTCCGGCTGGCCAGAAAGCCACGCTCGCACGCCGCGTTGACGTCGTGCTGACGGCCGAGCCCGGCTACGGCCTGTAATAGCTCTCCCTGATGGCTGGATGGAGGGTGCTTCACCGCTCCCCTCCGTCCAACTCACTGCCCCGGACCGGTTCGAGACCGGCCGGGGCTTTTCTTTGTGAGCGGTCCTAGTCGAAAAATGACAGGACGGCGCCTGCCAGCCCCATCGAGACCAGCATATGCCCCCAGTCGACCATCAGGCCAGGCAGGGAATGGTACAAACCATAGACATATTCATAGGCTGTGACCGGCAAAACCACGACCACGGCCAGCATCAGGGCGGTTGAAACACAGGCGCCGAGGCCCTTGGCACCCTTCAGCTTCAGCACCCAGCCGAGCCCGAAGGCCAGCACGAGTTCGATCAGGAAACCGCCGGCCATCCAGGCCGGATTGGCATCTGCCGCCATGTCGGCCGTATAGCCGCGTGCAGCCATCCACTGCTCGGAAAACAGCATTCCGTAGAAAACGAATCCGACAAAGAACATCACTATGGCGGCCAGCAGCACGCCCAGCAGGTTCACTCCACTGAGTCTTGGCATGTTTATTCCTCCCAAGTTTCTTTCTTTTCCGGCCCACCCCGCTTAAAAGTCCCGTTCCAGCGGGCGACCGGCCCGAATCATGCCTCAAAAAGCCTCAACCGGAAAGAAAACACCCCCCATGACGCGACCCCGGCGCATCCTGATCACCTCCGCCCTGCCCTATATCAACGGCATCAAGCACCTCGGTAACCTGGCCGGATCCATGCTGCCCGCAGATGTCTATGCGCGTGTCATGCGCCTGCAGGGCCACGACGTGACCTATATCTGTGCCACGGATGAGCACGGCACCCCCGCGGAGCTCGCCGCGCAAGCCATGCAGATCCCGGTTCAGCAATATTGCGACGAGCAATACGCCGTCCAGCGCAAGGCTGGCGAGGGCTTCAACCTGTCGTTCGACTGGTTCGGACGCTCCTCGCGCCCGGCCAATCACGCCATGACGCAGCATTTCGCGCAGGCGCTGGAGGCGCGCGGCCTGATCGAGGAACGCACCTCGAAACAGGTCTATTCGGTCGATGACGGCCGCTTCCTGCCCGACCGCTATGTCGAGGGCACCTGCCCGCATTGCGGCTTCGAAAAGGCGCGCGGCGACCAGTGCGATAATTGCGGCCGCCTGCTTGATCCCGTGGACCTGATCTCGCCCTATTCGTCGGTCTCGGGCAGCAAGAATATCGAGATCCGCGACACCAACCACCTCTACCTGTTGCAGGAGAAGTCCCAGGACACCATTCGCCAATGGGTCAACACCAAGGGCGCCAACTGGCCGAGCCTCGCCGTTTCGATTGCCAACAAATGGCTCGACGAGGGCCTGATTGCCCGCGCGATCACGCGCGACCTGTCATGGGGTGTCAAAGTGCTGGACGTGGACGGTGCGGTGCGCCCCGGCTACGAAGACAAAGTCTTCTATGTCTGGTTCGACGCGCCAATCGGGTACATCTCCGCCACGCAGGAATGGGCAGAAGCGACAGGCGGCGACTGGGAAGCCCTCTGGCGCACCGACAAGGGCGCCGACGAGACCGAATATGTCCAGTTCATGGGCAAGGACAATGTCGCCTTCCACACGGTCAGCTTCCCCGTCACGCTGCTCGGCAGCGGTGAGCCATGGAAGACGGTCGACAAGCTCAAGGCGTTCAACTGGGTCACCTGGTATGGCGGCAAGTTCTCGACCAGCAACAAGCGCGGCGTCTTCATGGACCAGGCGCTGGAACTGCTCCCGGCCGACTATTGGCGCTGGTACCTTATCGCCAACTCGCCGGAAGGCTCTGACGCGGCCTTCACCTGGGAAGGCTTCCAGGCGGCGGTCAATTCAGACCTCGCCAACGTGCTCGGCAATTTCGTCAACCGGATCACCAAGTACGCCGCCAGCAAGTTCGACGGCAAAGTGCCGGAAACCGGCGAGCCGGGCGAGGCGGAAGCCTGGATGGTGGCCGAACTGGCTGAGCGCCTGCCCCGCCTGATCGGCTATTACGAAGACATGGAGTTCCGCAAGGCCGCTGCCGAAACGCGCGCGATCTGGGCCGCGGGCAACGAATACCTGACCAAGGCTGAACCCTGGGTGAAGTACAAGAATGATGTCGATGCCGCCGCTGTCGGCGTGCGCGCCGGCCTGAACCTCGCTGCCCTGTTCGGCATCCTCGCCTTGCCAATCATCCCGGAAACAGGTGCAAAAATTCTCGATGCGCTGGGCGTTCCGGAAGAAAACCGTACCCTGAAGTTCGGCGTCAGCACCGATTATGCAGCCCTTCTTGACGCCATGCCGCGCGGCCACGCCATCGCGCCGCCAGACGTGCTGTTCCAGAAGATCGAAGACGAGCAGGTCGCCGCGTGGACAGAGCAGTTCGCCGGCAGCAATCAGGCCTAGTTGATCACCTCGGCTTCGGCCTGTGGCGTCGGCTCCCAGTGCGTTTCCGGCGGGAATACATCGTCAAATCCGCCGCGAATGGATGGCCCATAGACCGGGTTCGGCAGGACGAACCAGCCATTGCCCCACAGGCCCGCGACAGAAGGTGCTTCCGTGAGCGCCCTGCGCTCGGCTACGCTCAATGACTTGTCATTGAACGGGTCGGCAATATCGCCCAGCTGGTCACCGACCAGCGCAACCACGCAATAATTGCCTGCAATCATTGCCCGGCGGCCATCCTTGCCGGATCCATCCGGCGCATCACCCTGCAGGAACAGCGTTTCGCCATGCGTGAAGTCGCCAATCCCTGCCTCGCGCAGCGTATCCACACTCCCTGCCGCGTTCACAGCCGCCCGGTTCGTGTTGACGATCACCGTCACACCGGCCGCGCGAATACGGTCAAGTCCGGCCAGTGCGCCAGGAACTGGCACGGCCTTGCCAGCGCCCGTCCTTTCCCAGTCATCCCAGATACCCGGATCGAAGCCGATGCCGGCGCGGGTAAAATAGCCCATCGAGCCAAGATTCCAGATCAGGGTCTCATCCGCGTCGAACACGGCCGCCAGCGGCTTGCCTTCGCAAGCCAGGAATGAAGGTTGCTCCGGCATGCTGCCCGGTGCCAGTACAACACCATGGCTCGGCCCACTCGCGGCCTTCGCCTCGACAAAGCCCGCAATGCCCGCCCAGGCCTGCCGCATAGCCACGCTGGCTTCGGCAGAGCCATACAGCCATTGCTGGCCAGGTATCGGCTGAGGCGCATCTGGGGCGCTCTCGGCTTGCGGCACCGGAATCGGGCTGTCGGCGATGGGTGTATCAACCGGCGCCGTCTGGCAGGCCGCCAGCAGCGCCACGAAGGCAAGGCTCAGAATCTGTTTCATGCTGCCTTTCTCAAACGACGGCGCCCGAAAGTCCACCCGAACTTTTTGTCTCATGCCCGCTCGAAAATGACCGACAGGTTGTTGGCGGGCATCTCGGCGACGTTCTGCAAGACGAGGCCGGCGAGCGAGGCCAGCGGCAGCACTTCCTGGTCAAGGTCGCGCACGCCCCATTCCGGATTGCGCCGCTTCAGGTCTTCACTGAAGCGCGCATTGGATGGTGCTATCGCGCCTTCGCGTCCATAGGGTCCGTAAAGGAACAATCTCCCTCCCGGACGCAACAGCCTCCCTGCACCTGCGAACAGGCCTTCAACGGCCGCCATTGGCGCAATGTGGATCATGTTGATTGAAACGAGCACATCCCATGGCCGCGCCGATTCAGCTGCGCCCCAGTCAGCAAGGCTCGCGTCGAGCATCAGGGGGCCCTTCAGCCGGTCATGTCCGGCCGCCTTCACCCAGGCCCGCTGGCTGTCGAGGCTGGCAGGGTCGATATCGGAATATGTCCACTCGATCCCCGGCAACGCCTGCGTGATGAAGGCGCCGTGTTCGCCTGTGCCCGACGCCACCTCCAGCACAAGTCCCGTGGTCGCCACATGCGCCGCGAACACGTCACGAATGGGCTCGCGATTACGCGCCACCGATGGCGAAAAGCGCCGCCCGTCCTCGCCGGTCTCGCGGGTCTCGAACGCAACCGGTCTGGCGGGCGTCTCGCTCATGTGCGCGCCTTGAACCTTGCCCGCAGTTCCGGCTTCAGGATCTTGCCATTGGCATTGCGCGGCAGCGGCTCGTCCTGGAACTGGATTTCAACCGGCACCTTGAACGCCGCAAGCAGGTTCGCGATGTGCGCACGCAGCTCATCCTGCGTTACCGTCTTTCCAGGCTTCAGCTGCACCACCGCACCAACTTCCTCACCAAGCACCTTGTGCGGAATGCCGACGACCGCCGCGTCCATAACGGCCGGATGGTCGTACAATGCACTCTCAACTTCGATACAATAGATGTTCTCGCCGCCGCGGATCAGCATGTCCTTGGCCCGGTCGACCAGGTAGAGAAAACCTTCCTCGTCGATACGCGCAAGGTCGCCCGTAACGACCCAGCCGTCACGGAATGTCTCGGCGGTCGCCTCCGGGCGGTTCCAGTAACGTTTGCAGTTCGACGGGCTCTTGCACCACAGCTCGCCCACTTCCCCCTGTGGCAGCGTGTTGCCGTCCGGATCACACACTTTCAGCTCAACCGCGTTTGGCGGCGCGCCGGCACTGTCCGGCCGGTTCACATAATCCTCGCCAATGTTCAGCGTCGCTGTCGCACAGGTTTCCGTCATGCCCCAGCCATTGCCGGGAGCCGCATCCGGGAAGCGCTTCTTGATCGTCGATACGAGTTCCGGTGCAGACGGCGCGCCGCCATAGGAAATCGCCTTGATCGAGGACAGGTCATACTGGTCGCGCTCGGGATGCTCCAGCAGCTGCCAGGCAATCGCCGGCACTCCGCCTACGGAGGTAACCCGTTCCCGTTCGATGATCGGCAAGGCCTCACCGGCATCCCATTTGTACATGGCAACAATCTTGTCGCCGCGCATCATGGACGGGATCAGTATCGCGAACGCCCCCGTCGCATGGAAGAACGGAATCGCCAGCAGCGTCCCGCCCTGCTCATTCGGATCCGGCTCGGGGATCGCTTCCCCGCGGCGCAGCAGCATGCGCGCCTGGCAGGTCGACGAGTTGAACATGTTGGAGATCACGGCCCGGTGCGACGCCAGGGCGCCCTTCGGCTTCCCGGTCGTGCCTGACGTGTACATGATCGTGGCATCGTCATCCGGCAATAGTTCCACGTCCGGCAGGCCGATCTCCTTCAGGCTACCCCAGCTGTTCGCCTCACCGATATATTGCTCAAGGCTGGCGACGCGCGGATCATTGTGTTCCTCACCCTTGTCCCGGGCGACGACAACATGTTCGAGCTCAGGCAGGTCTTTGAGGTGGTCGCGCAGGCGTTCGAATATCTGCCCGTCGACAACGGCTAGCTTCACCCCGGCAAATGACAGGCCGTATTCAAGTTCCTCACCTGTCCACCAGGAGTTCATCGGCGTCGCAATCGCACCCAGGCTGGACGCGGCAAAGAACGCCACCGGCCATTGCGGATAGTTACGCATGATTATCGCAACACGGTCACCCTTCCTGATGCCATAGGTGTCGCGCAGGACGGCGGCGAAATTCTGCACTGCCAGCATCATCGCCCTGAATGTCACGCGCTCGTCCTCGTAGACGATGTAATCGCGCTCCGGCCATGTGGCAGCCGCCATTTCCAGGATCGACCGAATCGTCGGCGGCGCATTGGCGTAGAGCTTCAACTTGACGCCATCGACTTCACCATCGACCAGTTCCAGCGGAGAGCCAGGACCAGCAAGGGCCGCATTGGCATCAGCAATCGAGATGACGGGCCATGCGGGCGGGGCTGTATCTGCGGGCATTCGGTTTCCTCCGGTGTTTTTTGCTCATTCACAGAAACCACGCCCCATGAGGGGATTAAAGGGCCCTTGTGTTGGAAACAGGCTGATTCAGGCAAAAAAATGCCCCATTGCAAACGCAAAGGGGCATTTGGGGGCAGGTTGTCGCAGACGGCCTATTTTCCGAAATCGCAGAATCGCAGCGTACGCGGGGTACCGTCCTGTTCAACGGCCTCGTAGGCGCGTCCGGTCAGCGCGTCATCCTCGCAGAGATAACCGATATCATACATCGCGATCAGCGCGTCATTGTCAGGCAAAAGGTCATTGGCGATCATCAGGTCAATGGCATCCTGGTGCATGCCCAGTTCCATCATGAAATTGAACTTCTGCAGCCGGCTCGTCTCGGGCTGCGACAGCTGGGCCTCAAGGGTCGTCACCTTCCCGCGCGCTGAATCCAGCATGGGCAGCGCAGCCGTGTACCAGGACGTATCGCCATATGAATCCGTGACTTCCTCGAAGTCCTCGACGGCGCCCAGCGCATCAAAGCCGCCGGGACCAAACCGGATTTCACCGCGGCGGAACAGCGCTTCAGCATACTCGTCCCGCGTCAGCGCCGGGCTTCCCAGCAACTGGGTCAGGCGGTCCAACGCCGCCTGGGTATTGCCCGCTGCGACAAGGCCTTCGACAGTCTGCATGGCCAGTTCAAAGGCAGAATCCGGAATGGCTGCGGCGGCCGTCGTATCGCTGCCGCCTGGAATCTTTGCCGTTTCCGGTGCAGAGGCGCAGGCGGCCAGCAGCATGGCTGAAGCAGCAACAAGGAGGGGGGTGCGGATCATCTGTTTGGACTCCATCAGGGTGTGGGGGATTATGTCAGCGCTCCACTCCTAGCCGCAGAACATGTGCGGAGACAGGGCGGATTTGTGAAGAAAGTGTGTTTCTTTCAATGCGCCGGATATCAGGCATCCGGCGGGGCACACCAGTGCTTGTGTTCAAGGTCAGGCCGCATATCGCCGAGCGTGTAGACAGGGGCCTCGCCGCCCTTGTCATCACAGACAAAGCCATCCGCAACCAGCTTGGCGAGTTCGGTTTCGCTCGGGCTCAGGCCCGACTTGCGGTATCGCTCAGCCGCTTCGGCATGCGCGCCGAGCACCCACATACTGTTGAACCACTGTGACAGGTTGAGCGGCCGCGCCAGGCCCGCTTCGATCGTCTCGACATCGGTCTGCGCGAAAGCCAGCTCTTCTCTTGCATTGGACGCGAGCGGATGTTCAGGCGCCAGTTTCAGCATCGCACCGAAATCCTCGACGGCGCCCTTGCGGTCATCGCCAGCCTGCCGGCGCAAGCTGCCGCGCGCATACAGGGCGCGCACGCGCTCGTCGTCGCTGAGGCTCGTGTTCTCCAGCAGTTTGGACAGGGCATCATCGGCCGCGTAGGGATTGCCGCCACTGCTGGCTTCAACCAATGCCGCGTCGAATGCGGGGCCCATGCCTGTGGGCGCCGTGGCGCAGGCTGCGAGAAATGCCGCCATGATAAGGGCCAGCCACAGATTCAATCTTTTTGTCATGCAGCAGACTCTACTCCGGGTCTGCCGTTCCAAACAAATTGCATTTCCGTCATGCGCTGGCGAGACGGTCGATTTCGGCAATATCCCCGCGTCCGAGCGCTTCGATGGCGCGCGCCGCTATGTGCCGTGCCGTCAGGCCAGCCTCTTCATACATGGCCTCGGGCGTATCCTGGTTCTGGAACACGTCCGGCAGCGTCATCGGGCGAATCTTGAGCCCGCGGTCCAGCGCGCCGGCTTTCGCGAGATGCTCCAGCACGAAACTGCCAAAGCCACCCGTCGCGCCCTCTTCCAGCGTGATCAGCACTTCGTGATCCCTGGCAAGTCGCTCAACCAGATCGGCATCCAGCGGCTTGGCAAAACGCGCATCCGCGACCGTCACGGACAGGCCCTGCGCCGACAGCATCTCGGCCGCCTTGAGCGCCTCGTGCAGGCGTGTGCCATAGGACAACAGCGCAATCGTGGTGCCCTCGCGCAGGATGCGGCCCTTGCCGATGTCCAGGGGCGCAATCACGTCGGGCATTTCCACGCCAACGCCTTCACCGCGCGGATAGCGGAAGGCGCTTGGCCGGTCATCAATCTGCGCGGCAGTCACGACCATGCGCGCCAGTTCCAGCTCATCGGAGGCCGCCATGCACACCATTCCCGGCAGTGCGCCGAGATAGCCAATGTCGAAACTGCCTGCATGGGTCGGCCCGTCGGCACCGACCAGCCCCGCCCGGTCAATCGCAAAGCGGACCGGCAGCCGCTGGATGGCCACATCATGCACGACCTGGTCATAGCCGCGCTGCAGGAAGGTCGAATAGATTGCCGCGAACGGCCGCATGCCGTCGGCCGCAAGCCCCGCCGCGAAAGTCACCGCATGCTGTTCGGCGATGCCGACATCAAAACTCCGGTCCGGGAACGCCGTCTCGAAAATATCGGCACTCGTGCCCGACGGCATTGCTGCGGTAATCACGCAAATCTTGTCGTCCGTCTCGGCAAGCCGGGTGAGGGTCTGGCCGAACACTTTCTGGTAGGCGGGCGCCTTGGGCTTGGCCTTGGCCTGCTCGCCCGTGACAACCGAGAACTTGGATACGCCGTGATACTTGTCGGCAGAATTCTCGGCGTGCGAATAGCCCTTGCCCTTCTGCGTCACGGCATGGATCAGGATCGGGCCTTCGCGCATGGCCTTCACGTTCTCAAGGATCGGGATCAGTGTATCGAGATCATGTCCGTCAATCGGGCCGACATAGTAGAAGCCCAGTTCCTCGAACAGCGTGCCGCCCATGGCGAAACCGCGCAGGTATTCCTCGGCCCGGCGCGCGGGCGACTCCAGGCCAATCGGGCTGACCACTTTCTTGGCAATCCGGCGCAGGCCGCGATAGGGCCGCGATGACACGAGCTTGGACAGGTAATTGCTCATCGCGCCAACAGGCGGGGCAATCGACATGTCATTGTCATTGAGGATGACGATCAGGCGCGACTTGTCTGCGCCCGCATTGTTCATCGCTTCATAGGCCATGCCGGCGGTCATCGCGCCGTCGCCGATCAGGCAGATGACATTATTGTTCTTGCCTTGCAGGTCACGCGACTTGGCAAAGCCGAAACCGGCCGAAATCGACGTCGACGCGTGCGCCGCGCCAAACGGATCGTATTCGCTCTCGTCGCGCTTGGTGAAGCCGGACAGCCCGCCGCCCTGGCGCAGGGTGCGCATCTGGTCGCGGCGCCCGGTCAGGATCTTGTGCGGATAGCACTGATGGCCCACGTCCAGGATCAGCTTGTCGTCCGGTGCATCAAAGACCGCGTGAATGGCCACGGTCAGTTCAACCACGCCCAGGCCGGACCCGAGGTGTCCGCCCGTAACCGACACGACATCGATGACTTCCTCACGGACTTCCTGCGCGATCTGTTTCAATTCGGCACGCGAGCGCCCTTTCAGGTCGTCGGGCGAATTGATCGCATCCAGTAGCCGGTTCGGGCTGTGTTCGGTCATCTTTCCTTGGACCCTTGAGTATTTGCGCACCCTTCAGAATACGGGTTGCTTGCGGTTATATTATGGTTCGCCCCTGTTTAACGGGTTCTATCCAATACAAAATCGACTGATTGCAGCAGAATATCGGCGCGATTGCGGAAGATAGCGAGGTGTTCCTTGGATTGAGCGGCCAGAAGCCGCACACGCTGCCGGGCCCCGTCGACCCCGAGAAGCGTTACAAAATTGGCTTTTCCGGCCCCTTGGTCGGTCCGCAGCGGCTTGCCGACCTCGCTTTCGTCGCCTGTGGCATCCAGCAGGTCGTCGGCTATCTGATAGGCCAGTCCGAGATCATTTGAAAAGCCGGCCAGCGCATTGCGCTCCGGCTCGCGCGCCCCGCCAATCAGGCCGGCCGCCTCGGTCGCGTACGAAATCAGCGCGCCCGTCTTGAGGCGCTGCATGCGCGTAATCGTGTTGATGTCGCGAGGGCTGTCCTCCTCCAGCATGTCGATCATCTGGCCGCCCACCATGCCCCGCGCGCCAGCCGCATCTGCCAGCCGCTCGATCAGCATCGTGCGCACGCTCGCATCATCATGCGTTTCGCTGGACGCCAGTATCTTGAAAGCGAGGGTCAGCAGGGCGTCGCCTGCCAGCACGGCGGTCGATTCGTTGAAGGCCTTGTGGACCGTCGGCTGGCCGCGCCGGAAGTCATCATCGTCCATGCAAGGCAGGTCATCATGCACCATCGAATACGTGTGCACGCATTCCAGCGCCGCTGCCGTGCGCAAAAGGCTTTTCTCGGGAGCATCGAACATGGCGCCGGTTTCCAGCAGGAAGAAAGGACGCATGCGTTTGCCATTCGCGAGCGCAGCGTGACGCATCGCGCGCATCAGGTTCGCTTCCGGGCCGCTCGCGGGTGGGATCAGCTGATCGAGCGCGACCGTAACCTTGTCGGCAACCTCCTTCAGGCGCAGCGCGAAGTCGGCGTCGTCGTCCATGGGGTCATCGGCCCTATTCAAAGCCGGCCGGCTCGGTCGTCACGCCGCCCGCACCCTGGACGATCTGTTCGACTTTCAGTTCCGCAGACTTCAGCCGCGACTCGCAGTGGGCCTTCAGCGCGGCGCCACGCTCGTAGATCGTGATCGATTTTTCGAGCTCGACTTCGCCCGCTTCCAGCTGCTTGACGATGCCTTCCAGCTCGCCGAGCGCCTCCTCAAAGCTCATCTTGTCGACCGGTTTTTCTTTTGCATCAGCCATCATGTTCGCCCGTGTTCGTACGCAGCGACTCTAGAGCGACCGCCGGGCGTCCACAACCTCTAAGCCGTTACTTGCCGGTGTATTCATAGATGCGGTGGCTCCAGTAGCTGTCACCACCATCATGCACGCATCGCCAGCCGAGCTTCTTGATCTCGGGCCGCAGCATCCGGTTGAACCAGCCATGGGCCGCCAGGTAGACCTTCTCGCCCTCGGATGCCTGGTGCAGTTTTTCAGCCGCAAGCGCCGCGCGGACACGCGCCTCGGAGACGCTTTCCCCATCCAGCGAATGGCCGCTCAGCCAGGCAGCCCGCGCCAGAATATTCCACGTCTTCGGCAGGTACCGCACGCCTACGATACGCGGCGGCGGCAATGGCGCCTCGTTGAAGACCGGGTCATGGATCGCATCGAGGTGCGGCGCGGCGCGCTGGGCGGTTTCCTGGGCCCGGATACGCGCCGATGCAAACACGACCGTTGCGTCCGCCACGATTTCCTTCAGCACGTCGGGCGCTTCCTGGTCGTCGCGCAGCGGACTTTCCTCGTAACGGTCCCACCAGTCCTTGTAGTCGCGCCAGTCGAGACGCGGTCCGGCGGTCCTGTCGAGCACGGGCCGGCCATGCCGCGAGACCACAATCGGGCCCCGCCGGGTTCCTGTCGATGTCGTGTCTGGCATCGCCATAAAGCCTGTCTTCAAACGCACACTGGGCTCGGTGAACCCGGTTCAGGAATTGCCACTAGCGGTGTTGGCCCCATGCGGCAAGGCGTCAATCGTCCGCCCGCATGGCAGCGTGTCGGGGGATATGGCTTACAGACCGCGCCAAACGCGCTTCTTGCACGGCTCATCGTCCTGCAGCTTGCAACGGTGCAGCGTCATGATCACCGTTTCAGCCCGCCCGATCAGGTGATCAAGCGGCACAAAGCCCACCGACGCCCGGTCCGACTCGACGCTGAGCGGACAGCCGGCCCGCGCCACGACGCCGTCAATCGGCGGACAATGCCCGGACAGGAACCGGCTATCGAGTGAGTTGTCCCGGTTGTCGCCCATCAGGAACAGATGCCCTTCAGGCACTTCGAACAGGACCGTATTGTCCCCCCGGTCGCCCTTTTCCTGGCGGTGTGTCAGCCAGGTCGCGCCGTCCGGAGCGGTCTCGCGCCACTCGAACGCAACGACATTGCGGCTTTCACTGTGCGGCTTGTAGCGGAGCGTCCGGATGAACTCGCTGTCGACCGGCTCTCCGTTCCGGATAACCTCTTCCCCGATCATCTGGATTTTATCGCCCGGCAGCCCCATGATCCGCTTGATCATCACCCGGCCAGTATGTGTGTGCTCGAACACCACCACGTCACCGAACTTGGGATCGCGCGCAAAGATGCGCCCTCCGGGAATCGGCAGGTAACGTCCCAGACTGAAAGGCAGGGAATACCGGTCATAACCATAGGCAAATTTCGCCACCGCCACCCGGTCGCCCACTTCCAGCGTCGGCACCATGCTCTCGGATGGAATGACCCGCTGTTCGTAGAACAGGCCCGAAAAGATCATGAAGATCGGGACGAAGACAGCCAGCGTCACGCCCCATTCCCTCAACTCACGCTTCACCTTTTCGGCGAAGGTCAGGTCTTCATCCTCGTGCTTGTCGGCCTTGTCGCCATCTCGTGCCATCGCGGGCTCACCTGATCTGCCTGTTGTCAGCCGACTTCTTAGACGAAAGCCGCTTCAGTTGCGAAGCTGAAATCCGCCTTGCCGCTGCAAAAGGCCCGTACTGTCTGGCAAACTGGCAGGCATCAGATCAGGCGGTAGCGCGCGATTCCGTCCTCACCCACGGCCGAAGTGACTTCGCCGCGGTGAATCATGCAGTTCAGGTGCGCGATGGCTTCGCCGGTGGCCATGCCCACCTCGTCCGGCTGGATCGCCCGGCCGAACAGGCTCGTAAACGTATCCATCACCGTCAGCGGCCCCTTCTGCATCCGGCCCTTGAGGCGCGACAGGGCGGTCTCGTGACCGTCAATCAGGTGACCAAGCCGTTCATGGGCGCCCCGGAAAGGCTCATTATGGGCCGGCAGCACCAATACGTCCGCCGGCAGCCGCTCCAGCAGCCGTTCGCAACTCGTCATCCAGTCCAGCAGCGGGTTCGCATTCGGCTCGGTCGGGTGCACTGACACATTGGACGAAATGCGCGGCAACAGCTGGTCGCCCGAAATCAGCACATTCAGTTCCGGGCAGTACAGGCATGAATGCTCAGGCGAATGCCCGTTCCCGGTGATCACCTCCCAGCCCTGTCCGGCCATGCGGAACATGTCGCCATCCGAAAGGCGCTCGAACGCATCGGGC
This sequence comes from Hyphomonas sp. BRH_c22, assembly GCF_000961795.1. Lineage (GTDB taxonomy): Bacteria > Pseudomonadota > Alphaproteobacteria > Caulobacterales > Hyphomonadaceae > Hyphomonas. The sequence goes on along the minus strand of NZ_LADU01000066.1, from coordinate 1,763 downwards.
ATCTGGCTCACACCGCGCCCGAAGCCGCCAAACCGCTCCTTGTAATTCTCGATCTGTGCATCGTCCCAGCCAGCGCGCCGGTAGAAGGCGATTCCCGCCTTGGGCGCTTCGCGTCCTGTATCCGACACCAGCATCCGGCAGGTGATATATTCCAGCCGGCTCATCCACAGTTCGGCACCATACTTGTAGCACAGCCAGCCTGCACACCCGACATGATCGGGGTGCATATGCGTCACCATCACCCGCTTCAGCGGCTTGTCCGGCGTGACGCGCGCATCCAGCAGCTGCTTCCACGCATCCCGCGTTTCCTTCAGCGGCATGCCGGTGTCGACAATCGTCCAGCCGTCGCCATCATCGATCAGCCAGAGATTGATGAATTTGAGCGAGAAAGGGAGCGGCATGCTGACCCATTCGATCCCCGGCGACACCTGGATCGTTTCTGCGAGCGCGGGACGCGCATCCCCGTGGGGATAGTCGAGCCTGGGCCGTTTCGGCGTTTTTGTCTGGAATCCGTCCATGCGCCAGCATATGCCACGGGTCAGGCGCGTCGAGCCATCACGCCGGGTCAGTGCCTATTTGATCGGGGTCCGCTTGCGCGGGGCCAGTTTGGTGCGCTTGAACTTGGTTTCAGCCGGCTTCGGCTTGGCTGGCGGGCTGTCGCCGCGCGGTTTGCCCGCCGGCTTCTTGCCCGGTCCGGTCGGGCGTTTGCCTGCAGGCAGCGGGCGCTTGCGCTCAACCACGACCGGCGCCGCAGGTTCAGCCGAAAAGCCCTGCGCTTCCCAGCGCAGCAATTCGTCCCGCTCGCGCGCGCTGATCGGGCGCCACTTCCCCTCAGGCAGCCCGGCCAGCGACAGGGGGCCGATCCGGGTCCGCATCAGGTCAATCACGCGCAGGTCCACCAGATCGCACATCCGGCGGATCTGGCGGTTACGCCCCTCACGCAGGATGAATTTCAGTTCGTTGCCCTTGATCACCGTCACGCTCGCCGGCCGCAACTGCCGTCCGTCCAGCTCCAGCCCGTGGCGCAGCTTCGTCAGCTTGTCCTCCGTCACGTCGCCGCGCACCTTGACGTGATATTCCTTCTCCAGCTTACTCTCCGGCCCGATCAGCGCCTTGGCCAGCACGCCGTCCTCGGACAGGATCAGCAGGCCGTGCGAATCCTTGTCGAGCCGCCCGAGCGGAGCCAGCCGGTTATTGCGGCCCGGAATGGCATGCGCCCGCCCCGACAGGCTCTCCTCGGTGATCAGGCGCACAGCGGGTATCTCGCCGGCTTCCGGCGTGCCCGACACGATGCCCACCGGCTTGTGGAACATCAGCGACAGCTGGTTATCCAGCCGCCGCGCCGCCTTCTCGGTCAGGGTCAGCGTCTGGCCGTCCTCGATTTTGTAGCCGGCTTCGGTCAACACATTGCCGTCGATCTTGACCAGGCCCTTCTCGATCAGCGTATCGGCCTCGCGCCGCGAGCACACGCCCTCGGTCGCCAGCCACTTGTTGACGCGCATCGGCTCAGCGCCGCTATAGGTCTTAGTCCACGCCATCTTGCGGCTTTCCGGTATTGCAGGGGTCAGACGTCCCTCTTATCGGCGCAGCTGCGCGCCAGCAAGCGATCAGGCGATTCCGAACAGCGCCTCGGAATTCTCCAGGAACCGGCTGCCGCCTTCAGTGATGCTGGCCACCTTGCCAGGCGCCGCGGCCAGCAATGTCTCGGCGAAAAACCCCGCCAGCGCCAGCCGCCGCGCCCGTGCAGCGCCGTCGCTGCTGCG
>NZ_LADU01000003.1 GCF_000961795.1 Hyphomonas sp. BRH_c22 | reverse complement strand
CTCAGTCCCTGCGCAGGCACCTGTCGCGGCTCCGCCGCCGCCCCAGCCGCGCGCCAATCCGCGCCCACAGCGGTCGGCACAGGATGGCAGGCCGTCCCCGAAAAAGGACCGCGTCGGCAATAACCAGAACTAGGGACTCGCTAGTGCGCGTCGTGACCGGCGCGCGGATCGTTCCATTCTGCGGCGATGCCGTAGCCGCCCCGGCGGGTCAGCCAGAACATGCCGATCAGGTCGAAGATGCCGGCGCCGAGGCGTCCGAGAAAGCCGTATTTTGACATGCCCGCCAGGCGCTCGCGGTCATTCACCAGTTCCTCGCGGACATCCCAGCCTGCGCGCTTGACCAGGGCCGGCAGGAACCGGTGCATCGAGGCAAAGAATGGCAGGTCACGAAAGGCCTGCGTCCGGATCAGTTTCCAGCCGCAGCCGGTGTCTGTTGCGTCATCGCGCAAGACGAAACGGCGCACGCCATTTGCAACGCGCGACTGCAGCCATTTGAATCCGGAATCATTGCGGCTGGTCCGCTTGCCCGCAATGATGCCAAGGCGTCCCGGTGCGCCGGGCGCGATGATTTCGGCCCACAGGTGCGCGGTGTCGTGCGGGTCGTTCTGGCCGTCGCCATCAAGCAGCTGGACCCACTCGCCCCGCACGGATTTGAGCCCGGTAAACAGGGCCGCCGATTTGCCGCGGCGGGCGACATGGTTGAACACGATCACGGTGCCGGGATGCTTTTCGCGCGCCTCTGCCAGTTCCTGGCTGGTTGCGTCGCTGGAGCAATCATTGACGCAGATGATCTCGAAATGGATGCCATTCAGCGCGGCGTGGACCTCGTCGATCACCGGATGCACGTTTCCCTCTTCATTGAAGAACGGAATCAGGACGGAAAGAGCCGGTGAATTTTCCATGCGTCTTCCCGTATAGAACATGTGGGATGAGCGCAATTTGCCGGTTCAGCGTGCACGAATATATGCACGGAAAAAGCACGGAAACAGCACCTCATGTGCACGGAAAGGCGCGGAGCGGAACCCGAAAGGCGCCGATTGCCCATCCACCCCGTCGGTTTGACGTGAAGCCCGGCGCGGACGCGCACGCCTTGCCAGTGCGGACGGATTGGCGCATCCCGGCCGGCATGACAGGCACCATTGACCAGATCGTCGCGCGGCTGAACGCACTTGAACTCGAACTTGAAGCGGAACTGGCCAGGAAACGCGCCGGCCTGAAATACGGGCTGGAGCGCGGCCGGGCACGGTTCGAAGAGGAGGTCGTGCGCCGCCACCGCGAATTGCGAACGCACCTTGCGCGCTATGTGTTCAGCGCCCGCCCGATGGTCTGGATCACGGCGCCGGTCATCTATTCCCTGATCGTGCCCTTTGCCATTGTCGACCTCTGGGCCTCGGCCTACCAGGCTGTCTGTTTCCGCGTGTACGGGATCCCGCAGGTGCAGCGCCACCGCTACCTCGTGTTCGACCGCAGCGGGCTGGCCTATCTCAACGCGATCGAGAAGCTCAACTGCGCCTATTGCTCCTATGTGAATGGCGTCATCGCCTATGTCCGCGAGATCGGCGCGCGCACGGAGCAATACTGGTGCCCGATCAAGCAGGCGTGCCGCGTGATCGACGCGCATGCCCGCTATGCCGGGTTCGAGGAATTCGGCGATGGCGAGCACTATCACGACCGGCTGAAAGTGCTGCAGGCCGATATCCGGACCGCAAAGGATCCGGCAGATCCGCTGGCTGACTAGAAGGCGTCAGGCCCGTCCGGGGCCTGCGTCTGCGCGTCCGCAAGGATGAAAAGGGCGGAGCCGCGGCCCGTGCTGCGGCTCCATCCGGTTGTCAGATGCGCGCAAAATCGTTGCGGGCAAGGCTGGCGACGCTGTCCAGCGTGACGGTCTTGTCGCTCAGGCGGCGGCGCTGCAGCTCGGCAAGTTCGAACGGTGCGGCGTGGCCATAATTTTCCGTCCAGATGCGATCGACTTCCGGCTTGGTCAGCGCGGCAGTCACTTTCACTTCCGAAAGGTCGTCCTGGTTCTCGGCGCGCCGGCCGCCGGGCAGGTAGATCGTGCCGTTTGAAAAGTCGACGGCGAAGGCGATCAGGCCCGGAATGAGGAACAAGAGCAGGCCGAGACCATCAAGGATGGCGACACTGGGGTCGATCCGGCCGCCCGTCTGGCCCTTGCGCTCGGGGTAGAGAAGCGTGCCGCAGCCCGACAGGGCTGTGGCCAGTACTGCGGTGGATCCGCCAATCAGCAGGCGGCGTTTTGTTATGTCCATGAGGTGATCTCCTGTGAAACGGCCTCGACAGAATGCATGGCCGCTGGACGTCTAAGCCCTGAACGGGGCCGGGGTTCCAGAGCAGGGCAAAATTCGGGACCGTGCCCATGCGGAATATTTCCGGAAAGTAAACTGGCGCGCGTGAAATCGGTAGCGCGCCTTCGCCGGATATTCGCCAGTTTAGGCTAGAAAGGGCGCAGTCGGATTGGGGGGCATGATGCCTGTCTCTAGCAAAATGAGCGATATTCTGGAATCGCTTACCTTCTTCGCTTTTGTGGCGATTACGGCGCTTTGCCTGTCATTTACCTTCTCCATGGTGGTCTACCGGCTGGGCCTGCCGGCGAATCCGAAGATGTTTGTCCTGACCAATCTGGTCGTTTCCGCCTGTATCGCCATTCCGACGGCGGTGATTGCCTCGCAGCATGAATTCCGGCTTCGGATCTATCAGCGGCGTCTTGAAGCGCTGGCTGCCACCGACCCGCTGACGGGTCTCTACAACCGGCGCTTTTTCAGGCAGGCTCTGGATGAAGAGCTTCAGCGCATGAGGCGCACGCGCCAGACGGCGGGTGTGGTTGTGTTCGATCTCGACCATTTCAAGCGGATCAATGACCGGTTCGGCCACAAGACGGGCGATGTTGTCCTGACAGAAGTGGCCGCCAGCGCCTTCGCCGAACTGCGCGGACCGTTTGACCGGCTCGGACGCTGGGGCGGCGAGGAATTCGTCATCCTGCTCAGCAATGTGACGCTGGACCAGGCCGCCTCTGTGTGCGACCGGATCCGGGCCCGTATCGAAAGCCTCGTCATCGAGCACAAGGGCCATGCCATATCGGTCACCGCGAGCTTTGGTGTTTGCCTGCTGGAACGCGGCGATGACCCGGAGATCGCGCTTGAGACCGCGGATGCCGCCCTGTTCGATTCCAAGAATGCCGGGCGCAACTGCGTCACCACGCGCGGACGGCTGGATCTGGCGGCCTAGTCCTGGCCCATTGCGGCCATGGCCTGGGCGACCTCCAGTTCGGCGGCCAGCCTGTCGACATATTTGACAAAACTGCGGGCATAGAGCGGGCGGCACTCCACCCACCATTCCCGGATGCCCGGATTGCTGAGCGATTCCCGCAGGCGCGCTTCGGAGCCTTCCCACAATTCGTCTTCGAAAATACCGTACCGGCGATGCGTGTGCAGCACTTCGAAATGGCGGAAGGAAATGCTGAGAAAGTTCGAGACGCGCAGGAACTCGGCCGGCGTCCAGGATTCGCGGCCCTTCTCGCGCACCACCAGTTCGGCCAGTTCGGCGCTTTCGGCGATGCGTCCGAGATTGGCCGAGAGGAGCTGCGCCGAAGTCTGCGCGGCGGCCATGCGCGTCAGATGGGCGTTCTGGCGCAGCTGCAGGCCGATGAAGACCAGTGTCAGCACCACGGCGCCAGATGCCATGATGTTGGCGATCGTCGCGACAGTATCGAGATTCATGCAGGCCTCCCCTTTTTTGATTATCAAGCGCCCGACTGGCTCGTGCGTCAACGGACGGGGTGACGGAGGCCCGGCTGTGGGCTAGATGCGCTGCATGTTTGCCACCACGCTCATCACCCTCGTGCCGGAGGCCTTTCCCGGTCCGCTCGGCGTCTCCATCCTGGAGCGGGCGCGTGAGAAGGGTGTGTGGAGCCTTGAGACCGTGGACCTGCGCACGTTCGGCGTCGGCAGGCATCGCAATGTCGATGATACGCCGGCCGGTGGCGGCGCGGGCATGGTGATCCGGCCGGACGTGGCGGCCAGCGCGATTGACAGCATCCCGCGTGGCGGGCGTCCGCTTGTCTACCTGTCGCCGCGCGGCAAACCCTTTAACCAGCAGAAAGCCCGCGACTGGGCGGCGGGTCCGGGGCTGATTTTCTTCTGCGGCCGGTTCGAAGGGCTCGACGAACGCGTCATCGAGGGCCGGCAAATGGAAGAGGTCTCGCTCGGCGATTTTGTGCTGGCCGGGGGGGAAGTGGCGGCGATGGCCCTGATCGAGGCCGTGGTGCGTCTTTTGCCCGGTGTGGCCGGGAATGAGGCCTCGCTGATGGAGGAATCCTTCGAGCATGGCCTGCTGGAACAGGCACAGTACACGATGCCCCGCGAATGGGAGGGCCGTCCGACGCCCGAGGTTTTGCTCTCCGGCGATCACAAGCGGATAGAAGAATGGCGCAAGAACAGCGCAAAGGCGTTGACAAAGCAGCGCCGCCCCGATTTATACGCCGCTTACTCCAAGACCCCCGTATTCCAACCGCCGGAGAATGGCGATGAACATGATTGAGCAGCTTGAGGCGGAAGAACGTGTCCGCGTCCTCGGCGATAAAAAGATACCCGCATTCTCGCCCGGCGATACGCTGGCGGTGAACGTGAAGATCAAGGAAGGCGACCGTGAGCGCGTCCAGCGCTTTGAAGGCGTCTGCATTGCCCGTTCGGGCGGCAGCCTGAGCGAGAGCTTCACGGTTCGCAAGATTTCCTTCGGTGAAGGCGTCGAGCGGGTCTTCCCGCTGGTCTCGCCGCTGATCGAGTCGATCGAAGTCAAGCGCAAGGGCCGCGTGCGCCGTGCGAAACTCTACTACCTGCGCGACCGTCGCGGTAAGTCGGCCCGTATTGCCGAGCGGACCACCGGTCACGGCATCGAGGCTGTCGAGATCGCCGTGTCGAAGACCGAGCGCCGCCGCCAGAAGGACGCAGAGAAAGTGGCCCGCAAGGAAGCCGCTGCGGTTGATCGCGAAAACGCTGCCAAGGCAAAGCTCGAGGCTGAAAAGGCCGCTGCGGCTGCCGCAGAAGCCGAAGCGAAGGCCGCTGAAGCCGCCGCCGCCGCTGCTGAAGCGCCAGAGGCTGCTCCGGAAGAATAGGCTTGTTAAAAGCCTGCACTATCAAAAACGCCCTTGCTCCACGGCAGGGGCGTTTTTCGTTCAGTTCATTTAATTATGCAGTTTTGCAGGCGGGTACGCTACGCGGCGGTCGTCTCATGGCATGCTTGGTCGAGTGCGGCTTCGAGATTGTCGGCCATCCAGTCGAATGACGCATCGACCCTGGCGACAGCGCCGCGTGCAGCGGACAAGACGCTCTTGTCCCCACCCGGGAGGTGGAAAAACGGATTGGCTTCCCAGATCATAGGTTGGCCACCGGGTAGGAGGCTGTAATCGAGGGCGGCAAAATCCAGGCCGAGCGCCGCGACGGCGCCCACCAGGACATCGGCGTGCGTGACGGAGGTCCGGAAATACGCAATGTCTGCCGCGATCATGTCATTCAGGTCACGCCGGCGAAGCCCGATTTTGCACGCCAGCTTCCGATACCGGGTGTCTTCAAGGGCGAAGGTGGAATTTGACATGCCGACGATCAAGCTGGACGAGAAGAAGAGGTGGCTCGCTATGACGTTGCCATTGAAGACAAATGCGCGGGCCTTGTGATGATACCGGCTGAACAGGCTGGTGCGGTCAGGATCCGAAATACGGTATTGCTCGCGGACGTCGATCATTTGACTGACGACAGCAGGAAATTGCATCGCGGCTACCGTCGTGCTGACGTCTCGCTCATTCCTGACAATGAAGACATTGCGCTGGCAATGAATCTCGTCGAGCCTGACAATGCAGGGAAGACCGACCTGCTGGATGGCGGCACGAACCTCTTCACGCGAGCGGACGGCCAGAGACCTGGCACTGGGCACGCGATCGCGTGTCCATATGAGCGCCTGAGAGGATTTGGACGTATTGCTCAAAGCGTCGGGCGCATTGAGGCTTCTTAAGCCAAGCCGGGCGGCGGCTGCGGCTATCTGCGCAGCTTCGGCATAGCATTCAGGATAGATTTGCCGCAGCGGATCGCCAAGCCAGAAAGCGATAAGGGCCACATTGTCCAGGTTGATGACGTCTGCACCAGTGCGGTGAAACCTGATTCGGCCGGCAAATCCGGGATTCCGCTGTTTCACGCGCCGCATGAATTCCGCACCTGTCGGAACCGTCCGTCCGCGCCCCGGTCCATGAACGACAATGAGTATGTCCTGACGGGGTACTGTGCCTTTAACTCCGTCCTTCCGCATCGAAATCAGGTAGGGCATTCTTTGAAGCATTCAGCAGCGCCTTTTAGTCGGGTCAGGTCGCGAGCGCCTGTCCCATATCGACAGGCGCCCTCACACCGCGTGACCAGTACAATAAACATGCCATATCGATGGTGAGTTCAGCAGATTCCCTTACAGTTTGCGTTCCGGCAGGGCGTTTTCGTTCAGACGGCGTTGCCTTCCGCCATATACATTGTGAGCGCCTCGGCGAGATGGTTGAAGACAATACGCATGCGCCGGTTGCCGCGCAGGTCTCCATGCATCGTGAGCCAGGTTTCAAGTGGAAAGGTCATTTCTTTCGGAAACAGGCGCACAAGGCGGGGATCGCGCATCGCAAGGGCGACCTGGCAAATGCCGATGCCAAGTCCGGCGCGGATGGCAGATAGCTGGGCGACGTCACTGTCGGTGCGCAGCGTGAACATTTCGCGGTGCAGCTCCAGCCCTTGGGCGCGCAGTCCCTGCACCCCGCTCGTCTCATGGTCGAATCCGATGAGCGCATGGTCTGAGAGATCCTCGAGGCGGCTCGGTGTCCCACGCCTTTCCAGATAGTCGCGGCGCGCGAACATGCCGAGCGCGACATCACCGATCTTGCGCGCAATCAGCGCCCCCTGGCTCGGCCGGACCATGCGCACCGCGATGTCGGCGTCCCGGCGCAGGAGGTCAGCGGTTTCATTCGACGCGACGAGTTCGAACACGAGCTGGGGATAGTCGGCGCCGATTGCAGCCAGAATGGCTGGCAGGACTTCAATGCCGATCACTTCGCTGGCGGTAATGCGGACGGCGCCGGCCATGGCATCGTCGGGGCCCGAGGCGGCGCGCACCATCGCGGCGGCGGAGGCCTCCATAGCGAGCGCATGGGGGATCAGCGCGTCTGCTGCCTCTGTCGGGGAAAGGCCCTGTGGCGACCTGGTGAACAGGGATGTGCCGCCGAGCGCGCTTTCGAGTTGTTCGACATGGCGCGCAATTGTTGGCTGGGTCACGCCAAGGGTGCGGGCGGCCGCCGACAGGCTACCCGTCCGGTAGACGCTGAGCAGCGAGCGGCAGTGATCCCATGAGAGCGTCGCATGATCCATAATTTATGTTTAGCGGGTATATATATTACCGCAATTTCTTTTAACTCACAGAGGCTTTACCCTCCACGTGCCACCACAACAGGAGATCGACATGGCTTTGACACGAACAGCCCTCATCCTTGGCGCGACAGGCGGCGCCGGTTACGAAATTGCCCGCGCCTTGAGGGCGCGTGGCTGGCAGATACGCGCGATGCACCGGCGCCCGGATGCCGTTTCATCCCTGATGCCGGAGGCTGACTGGGTCGAAGGCGATGCGATGAAGGCAGGGGACGTGCTGATGGCTGCGACCAATGCAGACCTGATCGTGCACGCGGTGAACCCGCCCGGATACCGCAACTGGGGCAAGCTCGTCCTGCCCATGATCGATAATACGATCGCAGCCGCGCGGGTGAACGGGGCGCGGATCGTGCTGCCGGGTACGGTCTATAATTATGGTCCTGATGCGTTCCCCCTGCTCCGCGAGACCTCCGCGCAGAACCCGGTAACCCGGAAGGGCGCGATACGGGTTGAGCTGGAAGCCCGCCTCCGCCGGGCAGCTGAGGCGGGCGTGAGCGTGCTGATCGTGCGTGCCGGGGATTTCTTCGGTCCCAACACGGGTAATTCCTGGCTTGCGCAGGGCATGGTGAAGCCGGGGCAGCCGGTACGCGCTGTCACCCATCCCGGCAAGCCGGGGATTGGTCACGCCTGGGCCTACCTGCCGGATTTCGCGGAGACCGTTGCCCGGCTCGTCGACAAGGAGGCCGACCTGGCCGCGTTCGAGACATTTCACTTCGAAGGCCACTGGTTCGAGGACGGGCGGGATATGGCCGAACAGGTCCGCCGCGCTGCGGGCAATGAGGCCGCGCCGATCAAGCACTTTCCGTGGCGCATACTGCATCTGGCAAAGCCCTTTGTCCCCCTCTTCCGCGAAATGGCCGAAATGCAATATCTGTGGCAGGTGCCCGTCCGCCTCGACAATCGCAAGCTGGTGTCGGCCCTTGGCAGCGAACCGCATACGCCGATCCATGTGGCCCTGAAAGCTACGCTGGAGGGCCTGGATTGCCTTGGACCTGAGGCGCGCCATCACCAGATAAAAGAGGTGAGCGCCGCGGCATGACCGGTCTGCAGCGGGTGCGGGCTTCCATCGCCCGCATCTGCCGCTATGTTGCGCCGCGACAAGCAGAATGGACGTAGCGAATGGCCGGCAAGACACTTTATGACAAGATCTGGGACGCGCATGTCGTCCACACGGATGCAGCCTCCGGCGAGAGCCTGCTCTATATCGACCTGCATCTGATCCATGAAGTGACAACGCCGCAGGCCTTTGACGGGTTGAAACTGGCTGGCCGCAAGGTGCGCCGCACGGACCTGACCCTGGCCGTGGCTGACCATAATACGCCGACCGAGAACCAGGCGCTGGGCCTTGCAGGCGTGACGGACCCGGAAGCCCGCAACCAGCTGGAAACCCTGACGCGCAATGTCGCCGAATACGGCATCGAATATTTCCCGATGGGGGATATCCGCAACGGCATCGTGCACGTTGTGGGGCCCGAACAGGGCCGGACCCAGCCGGGCATGACCATCGTGTGCGGCGACAGCCATACAAGCACGCATGGCGCCTTTGGCGCGCTGGCGCACGGCATCGGGACGTCCGAAGTGGAGCATGTGCTGGCAACGCAGACCCTGCGCGCCCGCAAGATGGGCAATATGGCCGTCGACGTGTCGGGCCGGTTGCGGGATGGCGTGACCGCCAAGGATCTCGCCCTGCACATTATCAGCCAGACGGGCACGGCCGGAGGCACGGGATATGTCATCGAATATCGCGGCGAAGCGATCGAGGCCCTGTCAATGGAAGCCCGGATGACGCTCTGCAATCTGGCCATCGAGGGCGGCGCCCGCGCGGGCCTGATCGCGCCGGACGAGAAGACGCTCGCCTATATGAAAGGCCGCCCCGCCAGCCCGAAAGCCGGCGCATGGGAAGTGGCCGAGACCTACTGGAAGACGCTGCGCTCCGATGATGATGCGGTATGGGACCATGTCCTGAAGATCGATGGCGCATCGGTCGAGCCGACGGTCACCTGGGGCACCAGTCCGGAACAGGCGATCCCCCTGTCGGGCAAGACACCCGTGCCGGAAGAGATTGCCGATCCCGTCAAGCGCGCGGCGGCCGAGCGCGCCCTCGACTATATGGGCCTTGAGCCCGGCGTGCCGATTGCGGGGACGCCAGTGCAGCGCGTGTTTATCGGCTCGTGCACCAATAGCCGGATCGAGGACCTGCGTGCGGCGGCGGATGTAGCCCGGGGCCATCATGTGGTGGACGGTGTGCGGGCCATGGTAGTTCCGGGGTCCGGACTGGTGCGGGCGCAGGCAGAGGCCGAGGGGCTGGATGCGGTGTTCCTCGCGGCGGGCTTTGAGTGGCGCGAGCCGGGCTGTTCCATGTGCCTCGGCATGAACCCGGACATATTGGCGCCCGGTGAGCGCTGCGCATCGACCTCGAACCGGAACTTTGAAGGCCGTCAGGGCCGCGGCGGCAGAACCCATTTGATGAGCCCCGCGCTGGCCGCGCGGGCGGCCATTACGGGCGTGATCGGGTGATTGCATTCTGTCGGGGCCGAGACGGTCCTGTTTGGCGCCGACGGTCCCGGACATGGCCTGGGCGGCAAGCGCGAGAAGGAATTCTTGATGCTCCCCGAGTTCAACGTGTATTTGATAAAGCAGCTTTAGGCGTTCCTGAAAGGACACCGCGACATGACACGCTACACACTTCACGGCATTTACGCTTCGGGGCCGACCTACAAGGTCGGGCTGATGCTGCATCTCACCGGCACACCTTTCAATTACGAGCATGTCGACCTGCGCAGCGGGGCCCACAAGGCGGACGCTTTCCTCGCCAAGAACCGATACGGACAGGTTCCGGTGCTGGACGACCACGAGAAGGACATGTGCCTGTGCCAGTCCTCCGTCATCCTGGACTATCTGGCCGATGAGACGGGCCAGTTTGGCGGCAAGGACCGCGCCGAGCGGCTGCGGGCCCGCGAATGGCAGCTCTGGGGGGCCGGACAAATGTCCGCCGGGATCTACCGCACCCGCGCGCTGAAACTCGGTTTCTTCAGTTTCCCTGAACAGGTGGCCGAGGCGAACCTCAACGCCGCCACGGGCGCGCTGAAGGAGCTGAACGGCCTGCTGGATGATCGTGACTGGCTGGTCGGGCGCGGGGCAACCATTGCCGACATCGATATTTACGGGATCGCCGCCTATGCGCCGCAAGCGCAGATCGACCTTGGCCCCTACCCGCATGTGCGCCGGTGGATGGGCCGTGTCGAGGCGTTGCCTGGCTTCAGGAACGTGGATACTGCCCTGCCCCAGGCGAGCAGGGCCGCATGATAACAGGGCTCGATCATATCGTTCTGGTCTGCCCGGAGATCGTTACCGGCACGGCGGTGTATTCCGCCCTGCTCGGCCGGGCGCCCGACTGGCAGTCCGTGTCCGGGGACGGGGGCGCGACGGCGCTGTTCAGGGTCAGCAATACGGCGCTCGAACTGATGGCGCCGCATGGCGATGGCCCGCTCGCCGAACGCCTTGGCGAGATCATCACGGATGAGGGGCCGGGCCTGAAAAGCCTCGCTTTCGGGACGCAGGATATCGAGCACGCCCATCACCGCCTGACCCGCCGCGGGCTGAAGCCGCACGAGATCATTCCGGCCGAGAGCCAGAGCGAGATCAGCGACGAGACGCGCAACTGGCGGCGATTTCGCTGCGCGGATGCGGAAACGGCCGGTATCAAGACCTTCCTTATCGAGCATGTATCGGGCGCGCCGGAACCGCTGGATGCGCCTGAAGGGGCGGTGACCGGTCTCGATCATATCGTCATCAACACGCCGAACCCGGACCGGGCGGCGGCGCTCTATGGCGCGCGGCTCGGGCTCGACCTTGCGCTCGACCGGACGGCGCCGGAATGGAAAACCCGGTTCCTGTTCTTCCGGACCGGCGGGCTGACCCTTGAAGTGATCAACCGGTTGGGCGAGGCGCATGATGCCAGCGCCAATGATACGATCTGGGGCCTGACCTGGGAAGTCGACGACCTCGAGGCGGCGCATGAGCGCCTGCTGGATGGCGGGTTTGACGTCTCGGAACTTCGCACGGGCCGCAAGCCGGGCAGCCGCGTCTTCACGATCCGCAACGGCACCCTGAACGTGCCGACCCTGTTCATTTCCCATGACCCGAAATAGAATGACCCCATGACACCCTTTCAGACCCTTACCGGCACCGCAGCGCCCCTTCTGGAGAAGGGCAAGCTGATGTCGAATGTCGACACAGACATGATCATTCCGAAGCAATTCCTGAAGACCACGACCCGGACAGGCCTGTCCAAGGGCCTGTTCCATGAGCTGAAAACCAGGGCAGACGGCTCGGAAAACCCCGATTTCGTGCTCAACAAGCCGGCCTATGCCAAGGCGGGCATATTGATTGCGGGAGAGAATTTCGGCTGCGGATCGTCGCGCGAGCATGCGCCCTGGGCGCTGCTGGACCAGGGCATTACCTGCGTCATCGCGCCGAGCTTTGCCGATATCTTCCACAATAACTGTTACAAGAACGGTATCCTGCCGGTCCGCCTGCCTGTGGACGTGTGCGAGCAGCTGGCGGCGCAGGCTGGTGGGGCGAACCATGTGTTCACGGTCGATCTGGCGACGCAGACGGTGACCACGCCCGATGGCGTGACGCATGCCTTCGATGTCGATCCGGGGCGCAAGTCGAACCTGATGGCGGGTCTGGACGAGATTGGCGCCTCGCTGACCGTGGCGGACGAGATCAGTGAATTCGAACACAAGCGGCGTCTGATGACGCCCTGGCTGGAGCCGGCTCGTTGACGACACAGGAGATGCAAATGATGGCACGATGGAAAATGGCGGTTGCGGCGCTGGCCTGCCTGCCCTTGCTTGGGGCCTGTCATACGGATCCGTTCAGCATCAAGCCGGAGACCAATGCGACCGTGCCGAAAAAGGCGCCTGCTGCGGACCCGCAGGCTGAACCGTCTGGCGCGGCAGAGTCTGAAAGCCCGGCGCAATGATCCTGATCGAAGGCACCGTGCGGGTTCCGCCCGGCAATGTGGTGGCGGCCCGGCCCGCCATGGAACAGATGGTCCGCGCCAGCCGCGCTGAAGCGGGCTGTCTTGATTATGCCTATAGCATCGACCTGATGGATCCCGGCCTGATGCGCGTGACCGAACGCTGGGAAAGCCGCGCCGCGCTGGACGCGCATTTCAAGACGGCGCACATGGCAACATGGCGGTCTTTCTTTCCGATCCTCGGAATAACTGACCGATCCCTGCGCCTCTACGAGGCCGAACCGGAATCAATCTGAGCAACCGGGCAGCGAACGTGCGGTTCAATCAAACATTGGTTGCCCGCCACGCGAAGGTTTTCTATCAATTCTGCAATCAAATTGAAGGAATTGCGGAATGAAGCGTACGTACATGATGGGTCTGGCGCCCCTGCTGTTTGTCGTTGTGGCAGCATGCCAGAGCGCACCGGCCTCGACGGAAGCAGCGGCCCTTGCCCCGGCCCCTGCTGTTGCAGTGGCTGAAGAGGCCGCGCCTGCATCTGAACCGGCCGAAACGGCTGAACTGGCTGCGGCCGGGAGCGAGATCGTCTGCCGCTCGATGAAGGTGACGGGCACCCGCTTTGCCAAGCGCGAGTGCAAGACGGCTGCGGCCTGGGTCGAGTACGACAAATACACAAACCAGAACGCCAAGGAGGCGACTGACAAGATTCAGCGCCTCAGTACAGGAAGTTCCATGGGCGGCACCTGAGCGCGGCATGCGTCACCGGTGCAGGCCACCTTATACAGCAGGCAAAGGAAATCAGACATGAAATATCTCATAGTGTCCGTTTCAGCCCTGATGCTCGCGGGCTGCCAGGCTGCGCCGGTAGCCACCCAGGCGGCCGTTCAAGCCGTTCCGGCTGCTGCGCCCGAGGACGGAGAGCGCATTCAGGTCGCCGGTGTCGATGAAGAGATTGCCTGCCGTTCGATGAAGGTGACAGGCACTCGTTTTGCCAAGCGTGAGTGCAAGACTGTTTCGGCCTGGGTCGAGTATGACAAATACACCAACCGGAATGCCAAGGAATCGACCGACAATTTCCAGCGGCTGAACACAGGCTGTTCCACTCAGAGCCAGGGAACCTGCTAGGCTTGGTCACCAGTTCAAACCAAATTATCCGGCAGGCAAAGGAAATCAGACATGAAATATCTCATAGCGTCCGTTTCGACCCTGATGATTGCGGGCTGCCAGGCTGCGCCGCAGGCGGCCGTTCCTGCCGTTGCGTCTGTTGCGCCTCAAGACGGTGAGCGCATTCAGGTCGCCGGTGTCGATGAGGAAATTGTCTGCCGTTCGATGAAGGTGACAGGCACTCGTTTTGCGAAACGTGAGTGCAAGACTGTTTCGGCCTGGGTCGAATATGACAAATACACAAACCAGAATGCCAAGGAATCGACCGATAATTTCCAGAGGCTGAATACGGGCTGTTCCACGACGGGAACCTGCTAGCCGGGTCATTCTGCCAATTGCATGCGGCGCGTCCGGGCGGTAGAGCCGACCGGACGCCGCAAATTGGCAGAACGGGAAAGCAAAGAACATGACATCGCAAACTGTGTTGCTGTTGCCGGGAGATGGCATTGGTCCGGAAGTCATGGCGCAGGCGCGCCGCGTGGCCGAGATCGTGGCGCCCGACCTGAAGTTTGAGACCGGGCTCGTGGGCGGGGCGTCCTATGACATGCATGGCACGCCGCTGACCGAGGCCACGCTCGAGCAGGCCCGACATGCCGACGCCGTCCTGCTTGGTGCGGTGGGTGGTCCCAAATGGACTGACGTGGCCCGGGACAAGCGGCCTGAAGCCGGCCTCCTCGCCATTCGCAAGGGGCTCGATGTTTTCGCGAACCTGCGCCCGGCCTATTGTTTCCCGGCTCTTGTCGATGCCTCCAGCCTGAAGCGCGAGATCATCGAAGGCCTCGACCTGATGATCGTGCGCGAATTGACAGGCGACGTCTATTTCGGCCAGCCGCGCGGCATCGATACGGATGAAAACGGTTATCGCCGCGGCTATGACACGGCGCTGTACACGCATCCTGAAATCGAGCGCGTGACGCGCGTGGCGTTCGACATTGCCCGGGGCCGTTCGGGCAAGGTGTGCTCCGTCGAAAAATCTAATGTCATGGAATCCGGCCTGTTCTGGCGCCAGGAGGTCACCCTCGCCCATGCCGAATTCGGCGGCGGCGTGGACCTCACCCACATGTATGCCGATGCCTGCGCCATGGAACTGGTGCGCGCGCCGAAACAGTTCGACGTCATCCTTGCGGGCAACCTGTTCGGCGACATCCTGTCGGATGAGGCGTCCATGCTGACCGGGTCGATCGGCATGCTGCCTTCGGCCTCGCTTGGCGGCCCCGGCACGCCCGGCCTGTACGAGCCTGTCCACGGGTCTGCGCCCGATATTGCCGGACAGGGCATCGCCAATCCGTGCGCCATGATCCTGTCGCTGGAAATGGCCCTGCGCTGGTCGCTGGACCGTGAAAAGGTGGCGGACGCCCTGTTTGCGGCCGTCGGCAAGGCGCTCGACAAGGGTGCGCGCACGCAGGATCTCGGCGGCGACCTCGGCACGAAGGCCATGGCGGACGCGATTATCGCTGCGCTCTGACCTAGCGGCAGGTTTGTCAGGCCGCAGGGCTTGTGACAGGTTTCTCCAAAAACAATCGGAGGAAACGTCAATGACCTATGCAGGCAACCGCCTTGTGCATGATGCCGACAGCCACCTGATGGAATCAAGCGACTGTCTCGATCCGTATTTCGACGCGAAATTGCTGGCGCGTTATCACGACCTTCCGGCCTACAAGGCGAAGAAATCCTTCGACGATTTCGTCAAAGGCAAACTCGGTGCCCATGACGATCCGGCTTTCCGGGCGGGTGCCGCCGAGAACATACTGCTGCGGAAGAATTACGAAGCGCACGGCGCTTTCCGCGCGGCCGACCGGCCCGAAGTGCTCGACCTGCTGGGCTTTGCCAGCCAGCTTGTGTTCACGACCTTCTGCCTTGGCAATTTCGGCCTCGACCAGGGCGATGACATGGACTTGTGCTACGCTGCGGCAGAGGCCCATAACCGGATGATGACGGACTTCTGTTCGGTTGACCGGCGCCTGCTGGCGACGGCGTACATTCCGCTGGAAGACATCGACCGGGCGATCAGGACGGCCCGCAATGCCGTCGAGATGGGGGCGAAGGCGCTGATGGTGCCGTCGACATGTCCGCAGAACCATGCGCCGAGCCATGTCGGCCTCAATCCGGTCTGGGCGATGGCCGAGGAGGCCGGATTGCCGATCCTGTTCCATGTCGGCGGCGAGGACAAGCTGAACCCGGCCTACAAGGAAAATGGCCTGCCGCCGGTGCCGGACTTTCATGGCGGCGACGACAATTTCACCTCGGTCAGCTATATGCCTATCCCCAACGCGGCGATGCAGACGCTGGCGACGATGATTTTCGATGGTGTGTTCGACCGGTTCCCGCGCCTGAAATTCGGCGCGATTGAACTCGGCGCGGCCTGGGTGCCGGGATGGATGCGATCCATGGATTCGGCGGCCCATGCCTTCATGCGCAACGAGACGCGCCTGCAGAACCTGTCGGCCCGGCCGTCGGAGATCGTGCGGCGCCAGTTCCGGGCGGCGCCCTATCCGCACGAGGATGCAGGATGGATCATCGCGAATGCGGGCGAGGAGGTCTGCATGTTCTCGTCGGATTACCCGCATGTCGAAGGCGGACGCAATCCGCTGAAGCGGTTCGACGAGAGCCTGAAGGGCGCCTCTGCCCGCGCGGTGGAGGCCTTCTATTCCGGCAATTTTATCGACCTGATGGGCGAGGGGCTGGCAGCTGACCTGCGCGTATCCCAACTTGCCCGAACTGCCTGACATCTGTATTCGGATATCTGCGGGTCGGGGGCGGAAACATGACAGGGCAAGACGCATCTGATGCGAAAGAGGCCGTGCTGCTCCAGCGCCGAACGCGTATCGAATACATGGCGCTCATCGCTGAAATCGTGAGCGCGATCGCCGTTGTCATTTCGCTTGTGTTCGTGGGCTTTCAATTGCGCAGTGGAAATACCGTGATGCTGCGCAACGAAGCCAACGCTACTATGGAGCAATGGACCAACTTTCGTTCGTCCATTTATGCCGACCGTGAAACGGCCATGATGTTTCAAGAAGGAATGGATGCGACGCCGCCGCTTGATCCTGCCGACCGGCTGCGCTTCCTCTATGTCATGCGAGAGCATGCATGGGCGACGTTCCAGATATGGGATAGGGCGAGACTAGGTCTGGTGCCCGCTGCGAACTTCGAGCAGGGCGCGGCGCCCGATTTTCTGCGCGTGATCTGCACACCGGGCGGGGCCATCTCCTGGGCAGAGATCAGGCGCGAATTGCCGCCCGCCTATGTTGCGGATATGGAACGGATCGCCTTGTCTTATGTGGCAACTCACGAAGTGAGATGTGTTCCGGAGTGACCCTGAAGCCGGTTCAGCTGTAATCCGCGATCCGGCAGAGCAGGTTACCGCGGAATTCGAAGAAGCTGGCGCCGCGGATCTTCACGGTTTCGCCGGCGCGCACGCCATTGGGCAGGTCGACGGCGGCCTTGCCTTCGAATTCGATCTCGGCAGCGGCCTTGCCGGCACCGGTCACCACATTGACCAGCCGCTGGCGGCGATAGGAGAAGGCATTCCCCGACAGGTCTGCCACCTGGCGCATCATGTCCTTGCCGTCCAGGCGCATGGACTGGCCGGTGTTCGAGATATTCTCGAACACGACGTCATCCGTCACGCACCCGATCATTCCATCAATGTCGCGGGCGTTGTAACTGGCGATGTAGCGGGCAATCACTTCATCAAGCACGAACAGGCCTCCCAAGGCTCAGGACAGGATTGGTCCTGCCTGACACATAACACGATGGCAACAGGCTTTGCACATGGCATAAAGATGCGCCATAAGCCTGCGGATTACAGGATGGAGCTTTAAATATCATGGCCATGCGGATTGCAGTTGTCGGCGCAACGGGGAATGTCGGGCGCGAGCTCCTCAACATTCTGGACGAGCGCCTGTTCCCCGCTGATGAAGTCTTTGCGGTCGCCTCGCGGCGGTCGATTGGCAAGGAAGTCAGCTATGGCGACAGGACGCTGAAGTGCCATGACCTGGAGAATTTCGATTTTACCCGGGTTGACCTGGTCCTGATGTCGGCCGGTGGCACGATCTCGAAGCAGTGGGCGCCGAAAATCGCGGCAGCCGGCGCCATCGTGATCGACAATTCGTCGGCCTGGCGGATGGACAAGGACGTGCCGCTGGTTGTGCCGGAAGTGAATGCCGATGCCGTGATGGGCTATGCCGCCAAGAACATCATCGCCAACCCGAACTGCTCGACGGCCCAGCTGGTTGTCGCCCTGAAGCCGATCCATGACGCGGTCGGTATCACGCGCGTCGTGGTTGCGACCTATCAGTCCGTGTCAGGCGCGGGCAAGGATGGCATGGATGAACTCTGGAACCAGACCAAGGGCATCTTCGTCAATGACGAGCCGGCACCGCAGGTCTTCCAGAAGGAAATCGCCTTCAACGTGATCCCGCAGATCGATGTTTTCATGGAAGACGGGTTCACCAAGGAAGAGTGGAAAATGCGCGAGGAGACGAAGAAGATCCTCGATCCGTCCATCGAGCTGGTGGCGACCTGCGTGCGCGTTCCGGTTTTTGTCGGACACTCGGAAGCCGTTCACATTGAACTGGCAGGCCCGATGAGCGCCGCCGACGCCAAGAAACTCCTGCGCGAAAGCCCCGGCATCATGCTCGTCGATGACCCGAAGGAAGAGCTCTACATCACGCCGAAGGAATGCGTCGGTGACTGGGCGACCTTCATCAGCCGCGTCCGCAAGGATCCGACCGTCGAGAACGGCCTGGCCTTCTGGTGTGTATCGGACAATCTCCGCAAGGGCGCTGCGCTCAATGCGGTCCAGATTGCCGAAGAGCTTCTGAACCGCGGCGTTCTGAAACCGGAAAAGCAGGCTGTCACGACGGGCTGAGGCCCGGCTTCACTGCCTGTCCTGCCGCAGATCGACATTGAGCCGGGCAAGCCGGTCATAGATGCGCATCTGCTGGTGCATGGGGCGCCAGTCGTAGAGGAAGATGGATACAGGCCGCCAGTTGGCGACCCAGCCGATGATCAGCAGCCCTTCGCCGAGAAGGGCGCCCATCGCCCCGCCATAGATGCTTTTCACCGCCTGGGCGCCGAGCGTGCATCCGGCGAGGAAGAGCAATCCGACAAGGGCGGCCTGGCGGCCCTCGCGCAGCAGGCGGCGTATGCGGCGTGACTGCCGGTCCCTGAGGAAAGAGAAATAGTGGGCAACTGACAGGCCCACCTCGCGGCCATTGATGCGGCTGACAGTTTCGCCGGGCAGGTGCAGCACGAGATCGAGCGGCGCGTCGCGCGGCGCATCGCGCACGCAATCGACGACATAGTCTTCCACCGTATCGTCAAGATCGCGCTCGACCAGCGGTGACGGATCAAGGGAATTGAACAGGGCTTCGATGGTTTTCAGCCGGATATGAATCTCGAAGGCATTCTGGTGCGGCTGCGCGCGTTCCTGCATCGGGCGGTCCTGTCGGGTCCCTGCCGGTTTTCCGGCCTGTTAAACCTGTAGCGTATCCCGGACGGACTGGGCCGGGAAGCGGCCTCGTAATGAGAATTGGGCAGGCATGCGAACGGGAGGCGTCCTTTCGGGAGGAGACCGCAAGTTTTGGGTGGCGCGCGCGTGCGGCTGCCCCTACATCGCACGCCATGAGCACATCCTCCTCCCTGCGCCTCGGTTTTCCTGCTGCCCTGGGCGCCTATTTCATCTGGGGGTCGCTGCCGCTCTATATCCGCGCGATGGATCATATCGGCGCGGTCGAGTTTCTCGCGCACCGGATCATCTGGTCCGTGCCGACGGCGATCCTGCTGATCGCGCTGGCGGCGAACTGGCGCGATATCCGCTCAGCCTTCCAGTGGCGGAACCTGAAATGGCTCGCCCTGTCGGGCCTGCTGATCGGTGCCAACTGGCTGATCTATATCTGGGCCGTGAACCAGGGCCGGACGATGGAGGCCTCGCTCGGCTATTATATCAACCCGCTGGTCAACGTGCTGCTCGGCATGCTGATTTTTTCCGAACGCCTGCGGCCGGCGCAGTGGGGCGCTGTTGTGGTGGCCGCGATTGGGGTGGGTGTGATGGCGGTCGCCTTCGGCCACATTCCCTGGGTGGCGCTGGGACTGTGCTTCACGTTCGCCTTCTATTCGGTGATCCGCAAGAAAGTCGCCATCGACAGCCGCGCCGGGTTCCTCGTCGAGGTGGTTGTGCTGACGCCGCTGGCGCTGGCCTGGTTCAGCTGGTTCCTGCAGCAGCCGGAAGGCCGCGTGATGGGCACGGGCGGATGGGATGTAATCCTGCTCATGGCGGCCGGGCCTATCACGGCCACACCCCTGATCCTGTTCGGCCTGGCGGCCAAGCGGCTCAAGCTCTCGACCATCGGCATGATGCAGTATATCGGCCCGACGCTGCAATTCCTGATCGCGACCCTGATCTTCCGGGAAGCCTTCGGCTGGACGCATGCGATTGCGTTCGGGTTTATCTGGGCTGCGCTGGCCATCTATACGACCGACAGCCTGCTCGGTGAAGCCAAGGCGCGGCGCCTGGCGCGCACGGCGCGGCCCGCCTGAAACAAAAAAGCCCTGCCGGCCAGGGGGGCGCGACAGGGCAGGAATTGCATTAGATGGGGACCAACGGGTCCGCGCCTCATGCTGCAATCGATGTGCCAGTGGGCGTTAATGCGTCCGGCCTGTCGAAATGCCGATCCAGACGGCGATTCCCACCAGCGCAAGGGCGAATCCAAGCCTGACGGGAAGCGATGTGCGCCACTGTTCCAGGACCGCGCCGAGGCGGGCCCCCAGCAGAACAATGCCGACATGTACCAGAATGGCCAGGATGACATGGATGAGGCCCAGAAGGAGGATCTGGATCCAGATCGCGCCCAGCGCCGGATCTGCGAACTGGCCGACGATCAGCAGGTAGAAGACCAGCGCCTTCGGGTTCAGGAGATTGGCCACCAGGCCCCGGCGGAAACCGGCCGGTCCGTCGCCGTTCACGGCCGATTCCGAGCCGGTATCGGCGAAGGCTTCCCAAGCGAGGTAAAGCATGAAGGCGACGCCCGCCCAGCGCAGGGATTCGTACACGACCGGGGAACCGGCGAGCAGCGTAGACAGGCCGGTGGCTGCGGCGACCAGCTGAACCAGCAGGCCCAGCGTGATCCCGGCAACCGCCATCATGCCGGCGTGTCGTCCGGACTTGGCCGACAGGGCGGCCAGCCAGCCCATGTTCGGACCGGGAGTCAGCTCAACCACAGCCATGGCGATAAGGAATGCCAGCCAGTCGACATGACCGAGCATGTCAGAGGCACCCGTAAACGGCATTGACCAGACGGACGGCGCGGGGGTCGCCGACGAGGACATTCGACTGCTTGTTCATGACATAGGCGCAGGTCAGGCGCCGGGCCCTGTCTGCAATCGCCATCGAGCCGCCCCATCCGCAATGACCGACGGTTTCGGCACCGGGCCCGAACAGGCCATGGGAATTGCGCATGATACCCGCCCCGAAACTGGTCGACATGTTCAGCACGAGGTCGGGCCCGTCAACGCGGGCGCGGGTCAGCGCTTCAAATGCCCGCGCAGGCATCAGGGGCGTGCCTGCCACGGCGCCGCCATGCGCATAGGCGTCATACAGCGCGGCGATGCTGGCAGCCGTGCCATGGCCGTTTGCCGAGGGAATTTCGATCTCGCGCCAGATCGCCCCGCCCCGGTTGGGGGATGACCATTTGGTGCCAAAGGCCGCGCGTTTCGGCTCGGTCATGTCCCCCAGCTCAGGCAGGGCGGATGGCCGGCGAATATCGGCGCAGCGTGCGTGCTCGCTGGCCGGCAGCCCGATATGAAAGTCGATGCCCTTCGGCGCGCAGACCGTGTCGCGCAGCCATGTGCCCAGCGTCTTGCCGCTGATACGGCGCGCAAGCTCTCCGACGAGATAGCCCCAGGTCAGCGGATGGTAGCCATGGGCGCTTCCGGGCGGCCAGAGGGGGGCGAGCGCAGCAATGGCGGTGGCGCAGGCGGGCGGATCGAGCCAGAGGTCTGGATCAATTTCGTCAATGAAGCCCGGCAGGCCGGCCTGATGGCTGACCAGTTCGCCGATGGTCACGGCGTCTTTGCCATTGGCGGCAAATTCGGGCCAGATCTCTGCAACCCTTGTTTCGTAACCTGCTTCCAGGTCTGCAACGAGGGCGGCAAGGACGAGCGCGGAAATGCCCTTCGTCGTCGAATAGACCGGCACCAGCGTGCGGGCATCCCATTTCCGCGTCTTCTGCCGGTCGGCCCAGCCGCCAAGCAGGTCGACGACGACCTCTCCGTCCAGTATGACGGCGAAACCGGCGCCCAGTTCGCCATCATTGTCGAAATTGGCGGCGAACGCGTCGCGGACGGGCTCGAACCCTGCAGAAATGTGTCCGGTCACCGGTGAGTCTGGCATGGCGGTCCCTTGGTCATCTTGATTATTTTGAACAATGAGGCCACCCCTTCCCCAATCACAAGTCAACCGTCAAGGACCGCCCCATGTCAGCCAATGCCCATCGCCCCCGCCGCTCCTGCCTCTACATGCCGGGCGCGAATGTACGGGCGCTTGAAAAGGCGAAGACGCTCGGCGCCGACACACTGATCTTCGACCTCGAGGATGCCGTTGCGCCGGACGCCAAGGCCGAGGCCCGCGCGGCCATTCAGGCGGCGGTCGAGGGCGGCGGGTACGACCCCCGCGAGATCGTCGTGCGTATCAATGGGCTCGATACCGAATGGGGCGCGGATGACCTGAAAATGGCGGCAAAAGCCGGCGCAGACGCCATTCTGGTGCCAAAAGTTGTCTCCGGCGCCGATATTGACCGGATCGACACGGCGCTGAATGCGGCCGGTGCGTCGCCCGACATGGGACTCTGGGTGATGATCGAAATGCCGCTCGCCATCCTCAATATCCAGGAAATCGCCGAAGCGGCCCACCGCACCCGCCTCACCACATTCGTCATGGGAACGAATGACCTCGCCAAGGAATACCGGGCCCGCCCGACGCCCGACAGGCTCGCCTTCCAGACCGCATTGGGGCTCAGCATCGCTGCGGCGCGCGCCTATGGCCTGGTGGCGATTGATGGCGTGTTCAACGATATCAAGGATGAGCACGGCCTGATGGATGAATGCGAACAGGGCCGCACGCTCGGGTTTGACGGCAAGACGCTGATCCATCCATCGCAGCTCGATTCGGCCAATCGCATCTTCGCGCCCAGCCCTCACGAGGTCGAACAGGCCAAGGCCGTGATCGAGGCCTTCGCTGACCCTGAAAATGCCGGCAAGGGCGTGCTGAAAGTGAACGGGAAGATGACCGAACTCCTCCACCTGGAAGAGGCGCACCGCACGGTCGCGATGGATGAGGCCATCAAGGCCTTCGAGGTGGCCGGATCGTGACCTATATCCTGCTCCACCATTCCGGCTGCAGCACATCCCGCAAGGGCCTGGAACTGCTTGAGGCCAATGGCATCACCCCTGTCGTGCGCAAATACATGAATGCGTCGGAACAGCTGAGCCTCGCGGAACTCAAGGATATCGCGAAAAAGCTCGGCAATGTCAGTCCACGCGCCTTTCTTCGGGAGAAGAATGCGGCCGAGGCTGGCCTGTCGGTATCGGCCGATGATGACGCCGTGTTTGCGGCGATGGCCGAGAATCCGAAACTCATCCAGCGCCCGATTGGTATCAAGGGCCCGAAAGCCGCGCTCGGGCGCCCGGTCGAACGCCTGCTGGATATTGCCTGACAATCCGAAATTGCTGCTGAATCCCGCCTGATTCGCCGAATTCGATAAAATTTGACCGATTCCGGCGACGGAAAATCAGCCTTGCCGCGCCATGATACGCGCATGACCGTATTTCTGTTCACCCTCGCCTCTTTCCTCGTCGCCTTTGCGGGCTTCTGGACCTTTGGCCTTCCCTACATGCTGATGGGTCCGCGCATGTTCGACCATTTCGTCGAGCGCCGCGAGCAGCAGGTCATGGCAGCCGGTCTCCTGGCTGCGGCGATTTCGCTCGTTCTCGCGCCTTTTGTCTCTCCCGGCTTGATTTCGGATGCTACCCAAGCGCAGGTGTTCGCCGAAACCCTGACCGGCTTCATCGGACGCGGCTGACACGCCTGGCCTGTCTGCTGAAGCCTCAACAAGACGAGGTGGCAGATGGCAAGCGCGCAGAAATCCAATCCCGGAAACTATTTCGAGGACTTCCATGTCGGCATGGAAATCGTCCATGCGACGCCGCAAACGCTGACCGAAGGGGATATTGCCCTCTACCGTGCGATGACCGGCAACCGGTTTGCCCAGTATTCCTCGGCTGAATTTGCGAAGGCGGCCGGCATGCCGGGCCTGGCGATTGATCCGCTTCACGCGTTCCATGTCGTCTTCGGCAAGTCCGTCCCCGACATCTCGCTGAACGCGGTTGCCAATCTCGGATATGCGGATGGCCGTTTCTTCCTGCCGGTCATGCCGGGCGACACGCTGAACACTGTCTCGACAGTCATCGGCATCAAGGAGAATTCAAACGGCAAGACGGGCGTTGTCTGGGTCCGGACAACGGGCACCAACCAGCGCGGCGAAACGGTCATGTCCTTCGTGCGCTGGGTCATGGTCAACAAGTACGAGATGGACAATCCGGCCCCGGAAGCGGTGGTGCCAGACCTGCCGGCCGCCGTGCCTGCGGCCGAACTGTCAGGCTTTCCTGCCATGAAGACCTGGGACATGGCCCTCTCGGGCAGCCGCCACACCTATGATGACTATGCCGTGGGCGAGAAGATCAACCATGTCGACGGGATGACGGTTGAAGAGGCCGAACACCAGATCGCCACCCGGCTCTACCAGAACACGGCCAAGGTGCACTTCGATGCGCACGGCCAGAAGGACAGCCGCTTCGGCAGGCGCCTCATCTATGGCGGCGTGGTGATTTCGATCGCCCGCTCGCTCGCCTTCAACGGCCTTGCCAATGCCGGGCAGATGCTCGCCATCAATGCCGGCAGCCATGTCAGCCCGCTGTTTGCGGGTGACACGATCTATGCATGGAGCGAAGTGCTGGACAAGGCGGTGCTATCGGAAACCTGCGGCGCGCTGCGCCTGCGCCTTGTGGCGGTGAAGGACCAGGATCCGGGCGCGTTCGCGTACAAAAGCGATGACGGCAAGTATTCCGATGGCGTCCTGCTCGATTTCGATTACTGGGCCGCGATTCCCAAGCGCTGAATCGCGGCGGACGAAGATCGCTCACACATCTGATTCATTTGTCTCGGAAGGTGCGGACTGGTCCTCTGCCCAGAGCAGCAGGGCATCGAGTGCAGGACAGAGCTTTTCGCCCCATTTCGTCAGGCCATACTCCACTTTAGGCGGAACCTGATGATGTACGATTCGGCGGACAATGCCGTCGGATTCCAGCTTCCGTAGCTGCTGGATCAGCATCTTTTGCGAGATGGCCGGGATGGCGCGTTCGAGGTCCGAAAACCGCATCAGCCTGTCGCCGAACAGATGGAAGAGAATGGTCATCTTCCAGCGTCCCTCCAGAAATTGCAGTGCTTCCTCCACGCCAAGCGCAGCTGTGACGGGGGTATAATCAGGACGCTTACCTTCAGGTAAGTACCCTACTTTTTTGTCTGTACTTGCCATTCCAAATGGCTAAGCCAACATGGGCTTCATCGCAAGGACAAAACGTCCTTGTGCCCTCCAGATGAAAGTCCTGATCATGTCCCTGAACCTGCCGTTTCCCATTGAACGCTATTTCGACAGCGAAAAATCAGACCAGACCGAGGCCTTGTCGGAATGCTTTGCCGCTGATGCCACGGTGATCGACGAGGCGCGTACCCATAAGGGCCTGGAAGCCATCAAGGCATGGAGAGCGGACACCAAGTCCAAGTTCGATTACCGGGTCCTGCCCCAGGACGTGAAGGAAGAAGATGGCCGGACAATCGTCGCTGCAAGGGTTGAGGGGAATTTCCCCGGCAGTCCAGTCGTTCTGAACCACGTCTTCCGGATCTCGGAAGGCCGCATCGCGTCGCTGGAGATCCGGCCATGAGCTTCGAGCTGGGACTCGCCGGCCGCCGTGCACTGGTGACAGGTGGCACGAAGGGCGTGGGGCGTGCCGTGGTGGCGGCTTTCAGCGCGCTCGGCGTACAGGTACTGACAACTGCGCGCCAGGCGCCAGCGGGTCTGCCGGACGGTGTCCGCTTTGTGGCCGCTGACATGTCGACCGCCGAAGGGTGCGAGACCGTTGCCCGGGCCGTCCCCGAAATGCTTGGCGGCGTTGATATCGTCGTTCATGTCACCGGCGGCTCGAACGCGCCTGCTGGCGGGTTTGCTGCTCTCGGTGACGCGCAATGGCAGGCGGAGCTGAACCTCAATCTTCTCTCGGCCGTTCGCCTTGATCGCGCCATTTTGCCCGCCATGATCGCGCAGGGCTCTGGGGTGGTGATCCATATTACTTCGATCCAGCGGACCTTGCCTTTGCCGGAGTCAACCACCGCCTATGCCAGCGCCAAGGCAGCCCTGTCGACCTACAGCAAGAGCCTCTCCAAAGAGGTAGGCCCCAAGGGTATCCGCGTCGTGCGCGTCTCGCCGGGCTGGATCAAGACAGA
This sequence comes from Hyphomonas sp. BRH_c22, assembly GCF_000961795.1. Taxonomy (GTDB): domain Bacteria; phylum Pseudomonadota; class Alphaproteobacteria; order Caulobacterales; family Hyphomonadaceae; genus Hyphomonas. The sequence goes on along the minus strand of NZ_LADU01000003.1, from coordinate 2,694 downwards.
GGCGGCTGTCGCCCTCGTCAACCGGATGGCGGATGAAAACGGTAGCGGCTATGCGGCAGCTGAACAGTCGCTGATGGATTCCCTGGGCGGTATCCCGCTTGGCCGTCCGGCAAATCCCGAGGAAATCGCCGATCTCGTGATATTCCTGGCCTCGTCGCGGGCCAGCGCGATTACCGGCACCGAATATGTCATTGATGGCGGCACGGTTCCTACGGCCTGACGCGAATGCCGTTTGCCCGCTTCCGTCCGGCATGGACATGCCTATATAGTCGGGCATGAGCGGATACGGCCCCTTTGACGGATTTACGATTGTGGCCATGGCGCTGGCGGTGGTCCTGTCTGCGCTGGTCAGCCTGATCGGGACGTCGGCCCGCAAGCGCACGATATCGCTTGGAGAGGCGCGCGCCGAAGATCTCGCCGAAATGACGGGCATTCTCGACCCGAAACACCTGCTCGCGGAATTCGGCCCGCCTGACATGGGCCGCGTCTGGCGGACCGTGACCCTGTTCGACGTTCGCCGCGCCCGCCAGCCGCAGGGATGGCTCATGTCCAGTGATCTGGTCGATTATGGCTGCGCCGCCATTGCCGTGCTCGCCCTGTTCGTTTCCCACCCGCTCGTGCAGGGCGCATTGGTGTTCGCCCTCTGCGTGCAGGTCGGCGGATGGGTGGTCGCCACCCGGTTACCGAAATAGCCTTCAAAACTCGCGCTTTGACGCTGTCAGAAAACGGAATACACACGCCAAATGAAAGTCTGGAAGATGAATGGCGCAGGCAACGCGTTTGCCGTGTTTGATGCCCGCTCGACGCCCTTCGCGCCGACGGTGGAGCAGGTGCGCCAGATTGCCGCCGATCTGCAGGCCGATCAGGTCATCGCGCTCGAACGGGATGCGACGAAAGACGTGTTCATGCGGATCTGGAATGCCGATGGCAGCGAAGTGGCCGCCTGCGGAAACGGCGCGCGGGCCGTGGCGCATCTCATGCTCGAGGAAACCGGCAAGCCAATGGTCACGATCCAGACCGAAGCCGACATGCTGAAAGGCTACAAGGCGCTCGGAGGGCTGGTGACCGTCGACATGGGCTCGCCGCTGATGGGCTGGGAGGACATTCCGCTGGCTGAGAAGATGGACGTGCGCGGCGTCGACGTGAAAATCGGCCCGATGGACAAGCCCTACCTGTCCCGCCCCGCGGTCGTGTCCATGGGCAATCCACACGCCGTGTTCTTCGTCAAGAATGTCGATGATTTCGACATCCCGGCGCTTGGCCCGCTGGTCGAGTGGCACCCGCTGTTTCCGGAAGGCACGAATGTTGGCTTTGCGCAGATCATTGACCGGGAGCATATCCGGCTGCGCGTATGGGAACGCGGCGCCGGGCTGACCAAGGCGTGCGGCACCGGCGCCTGCGCCGCCCTCGTCTGCGCGGCCCGGGCCGGACTGACCGAACGCACGGCCAAGCTGATCCTGGATGGCGGCGAATTGCTGATCGACTGGCGCGAGAGCGATGACCATGTCTACATGACAGGCCCTGTCGAGACGGAATTCGAGACGGTCATCTGAAGCCCGACTGGCGCTTGCGGCTTGATTCTCGGCCCAGAGGGCGCGATGTGGCCTCTTGAAACCCGCCATGACTGACACGACCACGCCTTCCAGCCCGACGCTGATCACGCTCGGATGCCGCCTGAACACCTATGAATCGGAGGTGATGCGCAATCATGCCGCCGAAGCAGGTCTTGGCGACGCGGTCATTATCAATACATGCGCCGTGACATCGGAAGCCGTGCGCTCTGCCCGGCAGGCGATCCGCCGCGCGGCGAAAGACCATCCCGGCGCGCCCATCCTGGTAACCGGCTGCGCCGCCCAGGTCGATCCGGCCATGTTCGCGGCGATGCCCGAAGTCACCCGCGTCATCGGCAACCATGAGAAGATGCAGGCCGGGACCTGGAAGCCGGACAGTTTGCTGACCGGCCACGAGAAGGTGCGGGTCAATGACATCATGGGCGTGCGCGAAACGGCGGCGCATCTGATCGACGGCCTGGACGGCCGGGCCCGCGCCTATGTCCAGGTCCAGAATGGCTGTGACCACCGCTGCACGTTCTGCATCATCCCCTACGGGCGCGGCAATTCCCGCTCTGTCCCGGCCGGCGAAGTCGTGGCGCAGGTGCGCCGCCTTGCTGAGACCGGGCATCATGAAGTGGTGCTGACGGGCGTGGACCTCACCAGCTGGGGCGCGGACCTGCCGGGAACGCCCCAGCTTGGCAACCTGGTCCAGCGCATCCTGAAACTGGTGCCGGAACTTGCCCAGCTGCGCATCTCGTCGATTGATGCCATCGAGATCGACGATGCCCTTGTGGAGGCCCTCTCCGACCCCCGTCTTGCCCCCTATATGCACCTGTCATTGCAGCATGGGGACGACCTGATCCTGAAGCGCATGAAGCGCCGGCATTCCCGCGCTGATGCGATTGCGCTGACGCAGCGCCTGCGCGATGCGCGGCCCGGCATCGCCTTTGGCGCGGACCTGATCGCCGGTTTCCCGACCGAGACCGAAGCGCATTTCGACAATTCACTGCGGCTGGTGGAAGAATGCGGCATCGCCTTCCTGCATGCCTTCCCCTACAGCCCGCGCCCCGGCACCCCCGCCGCGCGCATGCCCCAGCTCGACAAGGCGGTCATCAAGGCCCGCGCTGCGCGCCTTCGCGCC
>NZ_LADU01000079.1 GCF_000961795.1 Hyphomonas sp. BRH_c22 | reverse complement strand
GCAAGGTAGAGCAGCATGGCGCCGGATTCGAAGATGCGGGTTGGCGGCGTGGTGGAATGGTCCATCAGGGCCGGGATCTTGGAGTTCGGGTTCACGTCGACAAAGCCGGAGCCGAATTGCTGGCCCTCGCCGATATTGATCAGCCAGGCGTCATATTCGGCGCCGGTATGACCGGCGGCGAGGAGTTCCTCGAACATGATCGTGACCTTGACGCCGTTCGGCGTGCCGAGGGAGTAGAGCTGGAAGGGATGCTTGCCGACGGGCAGGACCTTGTCATGCGTCGGTCCGGCAATGGGGCGGTTGATACTGGCGAACCGGCCCCCGCTTTCCTTGTCCCATGTCCAGACTTTCGGCGGGGTATAGGTCGGGTCGCTCATGTCGCTTGCTCCGTGGTTTTTTGGTTTTGCTCTGGGCGTATATGTAAGGGCGCCGGGCCGATTTGGAATAACAATCCGGTGATGAGGCCTGTTCGGTTGGAAAAGAAAAGCCCGCCCGGTTTCCCGGACGGGCAAGGCGCGGGATCTGGTTTGCTAGAGGACTTCGAGCATTTCCTGCACGAGCGGGTGGCGGACGACGTCCTGACCCTGGAGGCGGATGACGGCGGCGCCTGCCAGTTTCTCCAGCCGCTCGGCGGCATTGGCGAGGCCGGAGAATTCCGGCAGCAGGTCGGTCTGGGCCGGGTCTCCCGTGATCACCATGGTGGAATGCCAGCCGAGGCGGGTGAGCAGCATCTTGATCTGCGTATAGGTGCAGTTCTGCGCCTCATCGACGACGATGAAGGCATTGTTCAGCGTGCGTCCGCGCATGAAGCCGATCGGGGCAATCTCGATCACGCCCTCCGACAGCATGTGCTTGAGCTGGGCGGGTGAGAGGCGGTCCGACAGGGCGTCGTACAGGGGACGCAGGTAGGGGGCGAGCTTGTCTTCCATGGCGCCGGGCAGGAAGCCGATCTGCTCGCCCGCCTCGACAGCGGGGCGCGAGAGGATGATGCGGGCGACCTTGCCCTTTTGCAGGGCTTCGACGGCCTTGCAGACGGCGAGATAGGTCTTGCCGGTGCCGGCCGGGCCGAGGGCGGCGACGAGCGCATGGGTGTCCATGGCATTCATCAGCTGGGCCTGGTTCTCGGAGCGGGGTTTGACGGTTTTCTGGTAGCGCTGGGTGCGGTCGGGTTCGGCATGCCCGGGCTGCCGCTTGCGTGTGTCGGCATCATCGGGATGCCAGCTGCGACCGCCTTCGATGGCGTGGAGAAGGGGCGGCTGGCCGCGGCCGGCATCCTGAATCCATGCAGTGGCTTTCACCTCAGATGCTGTCTTCATTCGCTTGGCGGCGTTGCGTTTACCCATGGGAGAACTCCTTGGTTCCAGGCAGAAAAAAAGCCGTCAGCAGGATTGCGGACGGCTTGGCGAAAACGGGGGGAAGATGGACGGATCGCCCGGAGGGCGGCGTGGCCAGTCCGGAAACATTCGGTCCCGGCGGCGAGGTGAGGCATGGTCTTTCTATGACCGACTCCACTTGCGAATATGTTGCTGATCGTAGGTTAGCAGGGTTATCAAACCCTTTACGCGACATTCCGCAGGCGAAACGAGAGGACGAATCATTATGGCAATCTACCAGATCGGAGCGGCACGGCCACAGCTGCCAGCCAGTGGAAATTACTGGGTGGCGGAAAATGCCCAAGTAATGGGCAATGTGATCCTGAAGGAGAACGCCTCTGTCTGGTATGGCGCCACGGTGCGCGGCGACAACGACCCGATCACGATTGGCGAGAATACGAACATCCAGGACGGCAGCGTGCTGCATACCGATATGGGCGCGCCGCTGACCATCGGGAAGGATGTCACGGTCGGGCATATGGTGATGCTGCATGGATGCACGATAGGCGACGAGACGCTGATCGGCATCGGCTCGACGATTCTCAATCACGCGAAGATCGGGAAGAACTGCATCATCGGTGCCCACACGCTGATCCCCGAAGGCAAGGAAATTCCCGACAATTCGCTGGTGATGGGATCGCCGGGCAAGGTGGTGAAGGAATTGTCAGGCCCGCAGGTGCAGATGCTGAAAATGTCGGCGATGCATTATGTCGAGAACTGGAAGAAGCACCGCGACGGTGTCCAGCGTATCGACTGAGCCTTACTGGCGCACGTAGCGGATGGCGAAGCCCTTGCCGGCCACGCGGACGACCTCGCCGCGCACATTGCCGGCCAATACTGTGTCGCCAACCATCGGCGTTGCATCTTCTGCCTCGAAGCTGGCGCCCGTCAGCGAGATGTCGAGGACCCGGCATTTGATTTCGCGGCCGTCATCAAGGATCAGCAGGGCCGGGCCGCTCTGGGGCTTGCGGCCTGTCGTGCGGTCTTCGACCAGATCCAGCTGGTCCTTGTTGAGGAGCCAGGTCAGCCGGTCGGCCAGCTTGTCGCGCTTGTGGTCGACAATCCGGAACTGGACCGCGAATCCCGTTTGCGTGGAGCGGATGACGGTTGCGGCCACGCGGCCGAGATCATTGAAATAGCAGACGACCTGTGCGCCGGATTCCGGCCGGAAGCCTGACTGGATCATGGCGCCTGAACAGGAGATGTTGATCGTGGTGATGGCGTGATCGGTCTGGGCGGTATCGAGGACCTGACCGTCAAGCTGAAGCGGGACGCGCTTGTGAAGGCGGCGGTCCTTGTTGGGATTGATCAGCGGACTATTGCTGAGCGCCGAGCTGCGCACATCGGTCATTTACAGCTCCCGAAGGCCCGAAAAATTCAGGGCCTGTCCCACCGTGAACGCTTTACTTAGACAATTTAGGTTCACAAAGTGTTGCGCAGGCAGGCCGGAATTCGCATTCCGGGCCAACCTGCAAGACCTATTTCAGCCGGAGCCTGAATTCATGGAAACATATGATTATGTGATCGTCGGTGCTGGCAGCGCCGGTTGTACGCTTGCCAACCGGCTGTCGGCTGACCCCGCGATCAAGGTTTGCCTGATCGAAGCGGGCAAGAAGGACAATTCGCTGATGATTCGCATGCCAGCCGGTGTTGGCAGCCTGATCAAGCAGCCGAACGACCATAATTGGGGCTTCTATACCGAGGCCCAGAAGCACATGAACGGGCGCAAGCTGTACTGGCCTCGTGGCAAGGGCTGGGGCGGCTCGTCCTCGATCAATGGCATGATCTATATTCGTGGCCATGCCGGCGACTATGACCAGTGGGCCCAGATGGGCCTGCAGGGCTGGAGCTTTGCGGATGTGCTGCCCTATTTCAAACGGTCAGAAGCCTATGCAGGCGGCGACAATGCGTTCCATGGCGGCGCCGGGCCGCTGCGCGTGTCGGAAAGCCCGATGTCGAGCCCGATCTTCCGGGCCTTCGTGCAGGCCGGTGAACAGGCCGGTTTCAAGCGCACGGATGATTTCAATGGCGCGCAGCAGGAAGGCTTCGGTCGCTACCAGCGCACCATCCACAAGGGCGAGCGCTGGAGCGCCTCTTACGGCTATCTCCGTCCGATCGAGGGCGTACGGCCGAACCTGACGGTGATTTCGACCGGGCTGGTGACGCGGGTCCTGATCGAGAACGGCCGGGCAACCGGTGTCGAGGTTATCGAGGGCAAGGGCGCGCTGACGCAGGTGATCCGGGCTGACAGGGAAGTCGTGGTCTGTGCGGGCGCCGTTCAGTCGCCGCAGATCCTGATGCTGTCCGGTATCGGCAACCCGGAACACCTCGACCGGTTCGGCATCAAGGCGAAGGTCGATTCCCCCGGCGTGGGCCAGAACCTGCAGGACCATCTCGATGTGACGGTGATCCATGAGATGACGCAGCCCGTGTCGGCCTATTCGGCACAGAAGGGTATCAAGAAACTGGGCGTGGGCCTGCAATACCTGTTTAATCAGACAGGCGCCGGCGCCGACAATTTCCTGCAGGCCGGGGCCTTCATCAATTCACGCGAAGGCCTGTCCATGCCGGACATCCAGCTGCACCTCGTCAACGCCATCATGATGGACCATGGCAACCATGATCCGAAAAAGGACGGTTTCACGGTTCATGCCTGCCAGTTGCGGCCGGAGAGCCGCGGCACGATCTGCCTTGCCTCGGCAGACCCGTTTGCGCATCCGGCGATTGATCCCAACTACCTGGCGGCGGAAGAGGACCGCCGCGCCATGCGCGAGGCCGTCAAGATGGTTCGCGACGTGTGCGGACAATCAGCGCTGAACGCATTGCGGGGCGTGGAGATCATGCCGGGCGCAAGCGTTGTGACGGACGAGGATATTGACAGCTTCATCCGCCGCATGGGCGAGACGATCTATCATCCGGTTGGCACGGTCGCGATGGGGGTGGGCGATGGCAGCCCGGTCGACGGTCAGTTGCGGGTGCGCGGCGTCGACGGGCTGCGGGTTGTGGATGCTTCGGTGATTCCGACGCTGGTGGGCGGCAACACGAATGCGCCGACGATCATGATCGCGGAAAAGGCGGCCGACATGATGCTTGGCCGGCCTGCCCTGGCGCGCGAGGAAGCGCTCGCGACCGCCTGATATCAGCCGTTGCTGGCGACGAGGCGAAGCTGGCGGCCCTCAGTGCGGGTATCGGGTGGGACCAGCATCGAGATGCGGTGGCGCCAGACCGGGCGTCCGCCCAGCATGGGTTCGCCGCCGAGGGTCTGGTACAGGCCGAGCAGGCGCGGCGTGTCGGTATGGGCGCCGGGGCGGACCAGCGGCATCAGCGTGATTTCGACTTCCACGCGCTGGCCTGCCAGCGTTTCGCCGCGGCCGCGGATCACGCCAGGCGCGCCGTCATAGCGAACGGCTTCCATGAAATGGGCCATCATGAACCGGTCGGGGCCAGTCCACAGTTCCAGAAAGTCATGGTGGGTCAGGTCCCGCCCCAGGAGGTCGGACAGGCCCTGGCCCGCCGTGCGGAACCGCCAGCCGGTATCGCGGCTGTGCTGGACGACGAACAATTGCGTGATGAGATCGGGATGCTCGGCCACGCGCGGGTCATCCACGGCATTGGCGGCAGGGCTGGCGCTCATCCTGCGCCACGCGTCAATCAGGATCCGGGTATTTGGGTGTATAGACCGGTCGTTCATGACAGGCTCTCTCCGTACATTATTATCGGTCCGTGCAGACCGCTGGGATGTGCCATTCGCAATATCCATTCCAGTCGCAGCGTCGTCTTTCTGGGGAAAAGCGGACACACAGCGCGCGAAATTCGCCTGTCAGGGATTGCGCGCCGACCGGTAAGTCGGCCGAAAGCGCGCTTGACCTCACCGGGCGTATCAAGGCGGAACACTCCGCCTGTGATCGGCTGCCTCCGTGCGAGGGATGGTTTTGGCATGACCCCGCGGAAGATGGCCGTCAATCTAACGGAATTGTCAGATAGGGGCCTTGCGCAGAAGCCCGGCTCAGCTAGGTCTCAGGGACCGTTACTTATCCGCCGCCGCGAATCTCGCGGCTCCTCTCAGACTTGAATACAAAATTAGGGAGAATACCGAGTGTCAAAGACACCTTCGCGCCCCCATGCGCATTCGAATCTCAAAGCCGCGCTGAGCCTCGGCGTCGGCTTTGCCGCCATTGCCGGTGCTGCCATGCCCGCCACGGCGCAGGAAAACACCGAAGACTCGGCCCGTACGCTGCAAACCGTGACCATTACGGCGACCAAGCGCGAGCAGACGCTGCAGGATGTGCCTGTGGCCGTGTCCGTTGTGGACGAGTCCGTGATCGCCAAGGCGCAGATCAATGACCTGAACGACCTGCAGTCGCTCGTACCATCGCTCAGCGTCGGCCAGCTCCAGTCGTCGTCCAATACGAACTTCGTGATCCGGGGCTTTGGCAACGGCGCCAATAATGCCGGTATCGAGCCCTCGGTCGGCGTGTTCATCGACGGCGTCTACCGCTCGCGCTCGGCCTCGCAGATCTCTGACCTGCCGAATATCGAGCGTGTCGAAGTGCTGCGCGGACCGCAGTCGACCCTGTTCGGCAAGAACGCCTCGGCGGGTGTCATCTCTGTGGTGACCAAGAAGCCGTCGTTTGAACCGGCGGCTCTCGTTGAAGGCACGGTCAGCAATTTCAACGGCTATCGTGGCAAAGTATATGGCACCGGCCCGATCACCGACACGCTGGCCTTCAGCCTGGGCGGCAGCTACAGCAAGCGGGACGGCTATGTTGAGGATATCGGCGACGGCCCCGATACGAACGAGCGCAACCGTTACGGCATCCGCGGCGAGCTCCTGTTCGAACCGACCGAGGACATGTCGTTCCGCCTGATTGGCGACTATGACACGATCGACGAGATCTGCTGTGCAGCCGTCAACGTTGTGAACGGTCCGACCGGGGCAATCGTCAACGCGCTCGGCGGGCAGATCGCAACGGGCGACATCTACGAGGTGGCCTACAATTTCGGGTCCACGAACAATATCGATAATGGCGGCCTCTCGCTGCAGGGCGACTTTGACCTTGGCAATATGGTGCTGACCTCGATCACCGCCTATCGCCAGTCCCGCCTCGACCAGAACGCGGACTCCGACTTTACCACTGCGGACCTGCTGAGCGCCAACGCCAACCAGACCGATATTGACACATTCACGCAGGAAGTCCGTCTGACCTCGGATACGGATGGCCCGGTCGACTGGATGGTCGGCGGCTTCTATTTCGATGAGACGGTCGAGATCGGCAACCAGATCTATTTCGGCGATGATTTCCGCGGCTTTGCGAGTGCCCTGTCGGGGGGTGCGCTGTCGCAAGTGGAGATGGCACTCGGCCTTCCGGTTGGGCTGGTGTTCGGACAGTCGGGCCAGGGCCTGACGGAAGAGTTCGGCCAGGACAATACGGCCTGGTCGGTGTTCGGCACGGTTGATTGGCATGCGACCGACCGCCTGACGGCGACGGTCGGCCTCAACTATACCGAGGACGAGAAGGACGCCTATGGCAATATCGTGAACACGGATGTGTTCTCGAGCCTCGACTTTGTGGCCATCGGCTTTGCCCAGACACTGGGCGGTTTCGGCGTCGATGCAACCGACCCGGCGCAGGTGGCCGCCTTCGCTTCGGCCAATCCGGCGGCTTTTGCTGCTATTCAGTCGGCTGTTCAGGATCCGGCGCAGAACCCGCTGCTCGGCCTGCAGGAACTGCAGTTCTTCCCGCCTTTCCTGGGGTTCCCGAATTCGGTTGAGGACGGCCATTCCAAGGATGACAAGCTGACATATACGCTGCGGCTGGCCTATGACGCGACCGACAACCTGAACCTCTATGCGTCCTACGGCACGGGCTTCAAGGCGACGTCCTGGAACCTGTCGCGCGACAGCCGCCCGTTCGCGAGCGACTTCACGGCCGGTTCACCGGTCACGAGCCCCGGCTCTTCGCCGATCCGCGATGCCGGGCTCGCTCTGAACAACCTGACCGTGGGTACGCGTTATGCCGGTCCGGAGAATGCGACCGTCATCGAACTGGGTGCGAAACTGGCCTACAGCACGTTTGCCGTGAACATCGCGCTGTTCGACCAGGAGATCGAGGGCTTCCAGTCCAACACCTTCTCGGGCACGGGCTTCAACCTGACCAATGCCGGCAAGCAGTCGACACAGGGCCTGGAACTGGATGCCTCGTGGAATGCGACGGACAACCTGATGCTGACCTTCGCCGGCACGTTCCAGGATCCGGTATATGACGACTTCACGAGCACGGGCATCAAGATCAATCCCGCCCTGCCGCTCACCGCGTCGAACGAGCTCGATCTGTCGGGCCAGAAGCCTTACGATATTCCGGAAACCGCGACCTCGACTTCGGCGACTTACAGCTTCGATGTGAACTCGCTGGCCGCTTTTGTGCGGGCGGACTGGCAATATGAAAGCAAGACGGATTATTTCGACGATCCGGCCAATCAGGCGCTCATCAATGACCAGCACAAGATCAGCACCTGGAACGCCTCGGCCGGCTTTACGACCGAGAACGGTCTTGGCGTGACTGTCTGGGGCCGCAACATCTTTGATGACGAGTACATCACGGTGGCCTTCCCGACGACCGCACAGAGCGGCTCGATCAATGGCTATCCGAGCCAGCCGCCGACCTATGGCATCACGGTGCGCAAGTCGTTCTAACGATCCTGACACTTGCATATATGGAAAGCCCCGTCGCTTGCGGCGGGGCTTTTTTGCATTCAGCGGCCGGCGTTTGAGCGCAGGGCGAAAAGGGTGAGGACAAAGCCCGCGACTTCAAACCCGATAAAAACGTAGAAATCGGCTGTCGGAGGCGGGCCAAGCGCCAGCGCAGCGCCGCGGGCAAAGACATAGCCGCCAAGATAGGCGGCCAGGAACCATAGGGCCGGGCGTATCATGACGGCCCGCGCAGCGCCCGCGGCGAGCAGGGCGGCTGCCCCGAGGCTGACGCCGCCATAGATGCCGCGCAGCTCATAGGCGCCATTGGGGCCGCCGACCTCCACGCCTAGGCCTGAGGCCATCACCAGGGGGTTCAGGAGCGACCACAGCCCGAACGCAGCGAAAGCGGCAGCCATGGCTGCGAGGAAAATGCGGATCATCATGCCTTTTGAACTAGCGTGAAGCGGCCGGGAGGAAAGCCGATTTCCGGCGGATGCACCGATGGCCTGCCATTGCGCACCACCATGTCTATATAGAGAAGAACCTGATTCCCTATTCTGGAGGCTGCATGGCCCGCAATCCCGGACGCCCGCCGATCATCAATGCACCGCCCCTTGTGACGGCGCTGGCGCTGACCTTCCTGGCCGCGCATGGCGCGCGGATCCTGCTGAGTGAAGCGCTGCAGAACGTGTTGCTGTGGCACACGGCGCTGTTCCCGGAGCGATTCTGGGGCTGGGTGGGCGCCAGCCTGCCTCCGGGCATGGCCGAGCCCTATTCCAATATCGTCGCAGCCATCGCGCCCCTGTTCACGATTGCCTTTATCCACAGCGACTGGGTGCATGTCGGCCTGAATGCAGCGATGCTGCTGGGTGTCGGCAAGCCGGTTTACGAAAATCTTCAGCGGGTGCGCGGCGGCGAATCGCGCCGCACGGCTGAATTGTTCCTGTTTCTCTTCTTCCTGAGCGTGGCAGGCGGGTCCGTGGCGCACCTGATCGCGAATTATCCGGCCGGCCAGGTCGCTGTCGGGGCCTCAGGTGGCGTGTCGGGCCTGATTGCTGCCGTCCTGCTGGGGCAGAAGGGGGCGGAGGGGCGTCTGCTGTCGCGGCCCTTCCTGACGGCCTCGGTGCTGTTCCTTGTCGCCAACCTGGTGCTCGCCTTCATCGGGCCGGCCATGCTGGGAGCACACATCGCCTGGCAGGCGCATGCCGGCGGCTATGTGGCGGGCGCGCTCGTGTTCCGCTTCCTGATATGGCGCCTGGAGGGTGTCGAAGCCTGATTCCTGTTCGTGTTCGATTCGGCGCGCGTGTTGTGGTAATCTGCAGGAACATAGAAGTCGGACTCACCGACTGTGGCCTGGAGGATGATGTATGACGATTGACCAGATTCTGAACGACAAAGGGAATGAAGTGATTTCTGTCGGCGCCGACGACACGCTTGGCGCGGCCGCCAAGGTGCTGGATCTGCGGAGAATCGGCGCGGTTGTCGCCCTCGATTCGGGTGAAACAGTCATCGGCGTCCTGTCAGAGCGCGATATTGTGCGCCAGGTTGCGCGTCTCGGACACGCCGCCCTCGAGATGAAAGTCGGCGACGCCATGACCCGTGATGTCGTGACGGTGCCATCAACCATGCGCATTGATCATGCCATGCAGCTGATGACCGACCGCCGGATTCGCCATTTGCCGGTCATCCGGAACGAACGCCTGGTGGGCTTCGTATCGATCGGCGACCTCGTGAAATGGAAAATCGCCGAGACGGAAGCCGAGGCCGAGGCGATGAAGTCCTATCTTTCAGCCCAGTATTGACCCGATTGCAGCGAAAGTTGCAGTTTTTTGACAAAAGGCTGTTTTAAGGGGTTGCGGCCATACCTCATGGCGGCTATTCCCCGGCCTCCGCTGAAGACGCCCTCGGGTTTCTGAAAGCGGGGCCCGCAGACGGGCTGCTTATTAGGTGAATTAGTTCTTGCTATTTCCCCCGAACAGCGGCTATATATGCGGCTCCTCGAAATGCCTGAATTTGCAGGCCGTCACAACGGTCGACAAATTCATTTGTGCCTGAGTTTAGCAGAAAACGTGGTCAAACACGAAACTGCAGAAGGCGCGAAAAAGGGTGTTGACGGGCAATAAGGCGGCCCATATAAGCCGCCTCTTCCGGAAGGGGCGGCGCCCTGGATGGCCTACCGGAACTTCGGTTCCAGCTGTTTGACATTGTAAGAGATTAGGAAGAGAAACGCAGGCGGCGTGACGGCTTGCGGACACGGGCTTCGGCCACGGTCCAAACGATCACGACGGATGCGTTTCTTGAGAAAATTCTTTTTCCATCGATCAGGTTTCGGCCTGGTCTTTGTGACTAAGGGTTTCTCGTCAAAGAACGCAATTACTTGATGCTTATATAGCAACAGTTGCCGTCCTTATTCCAAAGGACGGATCGTCAGATCAACACTCAACTTGAGAGTTTGATTCTGGCTCAGAACGAACGCTGGCGGCAGGCTTAACACATGCAAGTCGAACGATATAGTGGCAGACGGGTGAGTAACGCGTGGGAACGTACCTTTCACTACGGAATAGCTCTTGGAAACGAGTGGTAATACCGTATACGCCCTCCGGGGGAAAGATTTATCGGTGAAAGATCGGCCCGCGTTAGATTAGCTAGTTGGTAGGGTAATGGCCTACCAAGGCGACGATCTATAGCTGGTCTGAGAGGATGATCAGCCACACTGGGACTGAGACACGGCCCAGACTCCTACGGGAGGCAGCAGTGGGGAATCTTGCACAATGGGCGAAAGCCTGATGCAGCCATGCCGCGTGAATGATGAAGGCCTTAGGGTTGTAAAATTCTTTCGCTAGGGATGATAATGACAGTACCTAGTAAAGAAGCCCCGGCTAACTTCGTGCCAGCAGCCGCGGTAATACGAAGGGGGCTAGCGTTGTTCGGAATTACTGGGCGTAAAGCGCACGTAGGCGGACTTTTAAGTCAGGTGTGAAATCCCAGGGCTCAACCCTGGAACTGCATTTGAAACTGGAAGTCTAGAGACCAGGAGAGGTTAGCGGAATACCGAGTGTAGAGGTGAAATTCGTAGATATTCGGTGGAACACCAGTGGCGAAGGCGGCTAACTGGACTGGTACTGACGCTGAGGTGCGAAAGTGTGGGGAGCAAACAGGATTAGATACCCTGGTAGTCCACACCGTAAACGATGAGAGCTAGTTGTTGGCAGGCATGCCTGTCAGTGACGCAGCTAACGCATTAAGCTCTCCGCCTGGGGAGTACGGCCGCAAGGTTAAAACTCAAAGAAATTGACGGGGGCCCGCACAAGCGGTGGAGCATGTGGTTTAATTCGAAGCAACGCGCAGAACCTTACCTACCCTTGACATACCGATCGCGGTTTCCAGAGATGGATTCCTTCAGTTAGGCTGGATCGGATACAGGTGCTGCATGGCTGTCGTCAGCTCGTGTCGTGAGATGTTGGGTTAAGTCCCGCAACGAGCGCAACCCTCATCCTTAGTTGCCATCACGTTTGGGTGGGCACTCTAAGGAAACTGCCGGTGGCAAGCCGGAGGAAGGTGGGGATGACGTCAAGTCCTCATGGCCCTTACGGGTAGGGCTACACACGTGCTACAATGGCAGTGACAATGGGATAATCCCCAAAAACTGTCTCAGTTCGGATTGTCGTCTGCAACTCGACGGCATGAAGGTGGAATCGCTAGTAATCGTGGATCAGCATGCCACGGTGAATACGTTCCCGGGCCTTGTACACACCGCCCGTCACATCATGGGAATTGGTTCTACCCGAAGATCGTGTGCTAACTTCGGAGGCAGCGAGCCACGGTAGGATCAGTGACTGGGATGAAGTCGTAACAAGGTAGCCGTAGGGGAACCTGCGGCTGGATCACCTCCTTTCTAAGGATGCTTTGGATTGTCTGGTTCGCCAGGCTCTGGAGCTCTAAAGAACATATCGCCTCCTTGAGAGGCAAAACCATAGCGGCTTTCACGCCGTCTTCGTTTCTCTTCCTTCGTTCGTACTTCGGGCCGCTTCGCGGCAGTCCGGAAAGTAAGCGAGCCCCGCGGGCGCTTGTTATCGCCTGTCTTCGACTTTGACTGTGTGGCTCTGATGAGTTGCTGGTCACGGGCCGGTAGCTCAGGTGGTTAGAGCGCACGCCTGATAAGCGTGAGGTCGGAAGTTCAACTCTTCCTCGGCCCACCATCGAAACCTGTTCCGGCAGGGTAGGGAGCGCGCTTGCGGATGCCCGGTTTGGGGCCTTAGCTCAGCTGGGAGAGCGCCTGATTTGCATTCAGGAGGTCAGCGGTTCGATCCCGCTAGGCTCCACCATCCGCTATTCGACACGAACGAAAGAAGTTTACCGTTTCCGGGCCCCTTGGGGCCTCGGGATATTTGTCATTGTAAGGGAAAGATTGATCCGGCTGGCCGCCACCCCTCGTGGGCGTGCGTCACCAGCCTCAGCCGAATAACCGGCCTCGCAGCAATGCGTGGTATTGGTAAAGGGTCAGTCTGCAAGAAACCAACATGTCTGATCGAGATCCATGTTTGTGGCGGCGCGTATGCGTTTTCCACTGCACATGGGTTTCAAAAACGATCAAGCGTCAAAAGGGCATCCGGGGGATGTCTTGGCGGTAAGAGGCGATGAAAGACGTGGCACTCTGCGATAAGCACCGGGGAGGCGAGAGCACCCTTTGATCCGGTGATTTCTGAATGGGGAAACCCATCTCCGAGATGTTGGATAATTCGAGCGCTTCGGCGCTCGACCTGTCTAACATTTCAATAGTGAGATATTTTAACCTGAATACATAGGGTTAAAAAGCAAACCCAGGGAATTGAAACATCTAAGTACCTGGAGGAAAGGACATCAATTGAGACTCCGTTAGTAGTGGCGAGCGAACGCGGACCAGGCCTGGTCTGAAACAAGGCGAAGCATCTGGGAAGGTGCGCCATAGTGGGTGATAGCCCCGTAGCCGTAAAATGAAGACCTTTTAGAGTAGGGCGGGACACGTGAAATCCTGTCTGAACATGGGGGGACCACCCTCCAAGCCTAAGTACTCCTTACCGACCGATAGTGAACAAGTACCGTGAGGGAATGATGAAAAGCACCCCGATGAGGGGAGTGAAACAGATCCTGAAACCGGATGCCTACAAGCTGATGGAGCCCTTAGGGGTGACATCGTACCTTTTGTATAATGGGTCAGCGACTTAGTGTTGCGTGCAAGCTTAAGCCGTTAGGTGTAGGCACAGCGAAAGCGAGTCTTAATAGGGCGACTGAGTACGTAGCATTAGACCCGAAGGCAAGTGATCTAGGTATGGGCAGGCTGAAGGTGCAGTAACATGCACTGGAGGGCCGAACCGTTGAGCGTTGAAAAGCTCTCGGATGACCTGTGCCTAGGGGTGAAAGGCCAATCAAACTTGCTGATAGCTGGTTCTCCGCGAAATCTATTTAGGTAGAGCGTCACGATGAGACTCTGGGGGGTAGAGCACTGAATGGGCTAGGGGATCTCACCGATTTACCAAACCTTCTCAAACTCCGAATACCCAGAAGTTATGCGTGGCAGACACACGGCGGGTGCTAACGTCCGTCGTGAAAAGGGAAACAACCCAGACCGCCGATTAAGGCCCCCAAGTTATAGCTAAGTGCGAAACGATGTGGAGGTGCTGAGACAATCAGGAGGTTGGCTTAGAAGCAGCCATCCTTTAAAGAAAGCGTAACAGCTCACTGATCAAGCGCCTCTGCGCGGAAAATGTATCGGGACTAAAGTTATACGCCGAAATCGCGGGCTCAGTAATGAGCGGTAGCGGAGCGTTCCGTAAGCCTGTGAAGGTGAACCGTGAGGTTTGCTGGAGGTATCGGAAGTGAGAATGCTGACATGAGTAGCGACAAAGAGGGTGAGAGACCCTCTCGCCGAAAGACCAAGGGTTCCTGCGTAAAGTTAATCTGCGCAGGGTTAGCCGGCCCCTAAGGCAAGGCCGAAAGGCGTAGTCGATGGGAACCACGTTAATATTCGTGGGCCAAGGGATGAGTGACGGATTTCGAAAGTTGTATCCTCTTATTGGATTGAGGATGCGGCCTGGAAGTCCCAGGAAATAGCCTCCCTATTAGACCGTACCCGAAACCGACACAGGTGGTCAGGTAGAGCATACCAAGGCGCTTGAGAGAACTATGTTGAAGGAACTCGGCAAATTACCTCCGTAACTTCGGGAGAAGGAGGCCTCACATTGGGCAACCAGTGCTGAGGGGCACAAAACTGGGGGTTGCGACTGTTTATCAAAAACACAGGGCTCTGCGAAGCCGTAAGGCGACGTATAGGGTCTGACGCCTGCCCGGTGCCGGAAGGTTAAAAGGAGAAGTGCAAGCTTTGAATTGAAGCCCCGGTGAACGGCGGCCGTAACTATAACGGTCCTAAGGTAGCGAAATTCCTTGTCGGGTAAGTTCCGACCTGCACGAATGGCGTAACGACTTCCCCACTGTCTCCAACATAGACTCAGCGAAATTGAATTCCCCGTGAAGATGCGGGGTACCCGCGGTCAGACGGAAAGACCCCGTGAACCTTTACTACAGCTTCACAGTGGCATTAAAGAATATATGTGTAGGATAGGTGGGAGGCTTTGAAGCATGGTCGCTAGATTGTGTGGAGCCAACCTTGAAATACCACCCTTGTCTTCTTTGATGTCTAACCGCGGCCCCTTATCGGGGTCCGGGACCCTGTGTGGCGGGTAGTTTGACTGGGGCGGTCGCCTCCCAAAGTGTAACGGAGGCGCGCAATGGTAGGCTCAGAGCGGTCGGACATCGCTCGTTGAGTGCAATGGCATAAGCCTGCCTGACTGTGAGATCGACGGATCGAGCAGAGTCGAAAGACGGTCATAGTGATCCGGTGGTCCCGAGTGGAAGGGCCATCGCTCAACGGATAAAAGGTACTCCGGGGATAACAGGCTGATGATGCCCAAGAGTCCATATCGACGGCATCGTTTGGCACCTCGATGTCGGCTCATCACATCCTGGGGCTGGAGCAGGTCCCAAGGGTTTGGCTGTTCGCCAATTAAAGTGGTACGTGAGCTGGGTTCAGAACGTCGCGAGACAGTTTGGTCCCTATCTGCCGTGGGTGTTGGAGACTTGAGAGGATTTGTCCCTAGTACGAGAGGACCGGGATGAACACACCTCTGGTGGACCTGTTGTGGCGCCAGCCGCATTGCAGGGTAGCTATGTGTGGACTAGATAACCGCTGAAAGCATCTAAGCGGGAAACTAACCTCAAAACTAGGTCTCCCTGAGAGCCGTGCAAGACCAGCACGTCGATAGGCTGGGTGTGGAAGCGCAGCAATGCGTGGAGCTAACCAGTACTAATTGCTCGATAGGCTTGATCGTGAAACTCGTGTGTAGTTGAAAGCGCATCGCTTTCGCTCATACATGGGCCT
Source organism: Hyphomonas sp. BRH_c22 (assembly GCF_000961795.1). Lineage (GTDB taxonomy): Bacteria > Pseudomonadota > Alphaproteobacteria > Caulobacterales > Hyphomonadaceae > Hyphomonas. Next base: position 231 of record NZ_LADU01000079.1, on the reverse strand, counting down.
CGAAAAGACATTTTGGTTTCATATTGCATTATACCTTGCTGATTTCCGCCGACCCGGTGGTTATGGCAGGGGGTCCCCACCCGATCCCATCTCGAACTCGGTCGTTAAGCCCCCTTGCGCTGATGGTACTACGTCTTAAGGCGTGGGAGAGTAAGTCGCTGCCGGGTCCGCAGAAATCAGTAAAATAATGCCTCTTGCAGACAACATCTTTCCTTTACTTCGAAGGGCCAT
>NZ_LADU01000017.1 GCF_000961795.1 Hyphomonas sp. BRH_c22 | reverse complement strand
GTCCGGCCCGGCGGGCGGCTCTGCCAGTGTGCCCGGCGGCGGCGCGCCAATGACGGCCCGCCCGGAGAAATAGTTGATGAGGGCAATCAGGCTCGGCGCTGCGAGGACGCTGCCCCGGCCCAGGCCGCTTCCGCACCGCAGGGCGCCGGCCAGATCAGCTTCAGGTCCGTCGCCTCGGCCGCCAATGCGGCGTGGCCTTCCAGAAGGTCGGCCGGGATAACGCCCATGATGGTGAGGGCAATGGCCAGAAGGTAATGACGGCCCTCCTTGGGCAGGTCAGCGGGGGCAATGTTCACGATGACGTGCTTGGGCGGCATGGCGAGGCCGAGGGCGGCAAAGGCGGCGCGTACCCGCTTGCGGCTTTCGGCCACGGCCTTGTCGCCGAGACCCACGATTTAGAAATTCGGCTGCCCACCGGTGAGCTGCACCTGCACGTCGACAGGCTGGGCCTCAACGCCCTCGAACGCATCTCGTGATCCGGCAAACCATCCCAGCTTTCCGCGTCAGCGGGAAAACCCTTAAGACAGGCCATCGAACAAAGAAAGAACAAATTCGCGGGGAAGGTGACACCTGATTCCGGGTCAAAAGTATTTCAGGGTGCATCAAGGCTGAAGGCCGCAATGCAGCATACTGTTATGCGTAGCATCGCTCTGCTGCACGCAGACCCGCGCGGGCTGGGTAATCTCCCATACAAGACAGGCGGAAAGTGGAAATCCACGCGCAACCTGATTGGGGTGTTGCGTGTTACCACGGTGACGGGTCCCCCACTGGTGTCCGCGAATGAGGGCCGAAAAATTATGGTAGACATGCAGGACACATCCAAACCAGGAGGCGGCAGCAGCGTCGCCGCGATCGTCATGGCCACGATCCTGGTGGCGGTGTCGCTTTACCTGCTTCGCGGGATCGTCGCGCCGTTCCTGATGGCCGTGTTCCTGCTCATTGTCATCGATGGCCCGTCACGGCTCATCCGCCGCACGATTCCCGGTATGCCGCACTATCTTTCCGTCAGCATTTCGGTGGCGGTCATCCTTGGATTTTTCGCCGCCATAATCTGGGTGACGTTTACCAATATCGAACTCCTGTTCAGCGACGCGGAGACATATGCGCGCCGCCTCGGCGAAGTGGCGAGCGCCGTTCAAAGCGCCTTCGGCGTGACGATTCCGGCCAGCCTCGAACGCCTGACCAGCGACGTGAACATTCCGGGCATTGTCAGTTTTGTTGCAGGCTGGCTACGGTCGGCCGTTTCCGCGACTGGCTTCGCGCTTATCTATCTTGGCTTCATGCTGGCGTCACGGCGCTCGTTCTCCCGCAAGCTGTCGGCGCTCACAGACGAGCAGGGGGAGCAGAAGGAGACGGAGCATGTATTCGATGCCATTCGAGACGCGGTCGCCAGCTATATATGGATCCAGACCGCAACGGGCGTCATGATTGGCGTCCTGTCATGGCTGGCCTTGTGGGCATTGGGCGTTCCGCAACCCATCTTCTGGGCTTTCCTGATTTTCATTGCCAGTTACGTGCCGATCGTGGGGGGAACTGTGGGTGTTTTCGCGCCTGCTCTTTTCAGCCTTGCTGAATCGGGGGGGGTTACGACCCCGCTTCTCGTGCTCGCCAGCCTGCAAACCATCCAGATCGTCATCGGCTACGCCGTGCAGCCGCGTATGCAGAGCCGGAGCCTGAATATCGATCCCATCGTGGTCCTGCTCGCCCTCGCATTGTGGAGCATGCTGCTCGGCCCGGTGGGCGCCTTTCTGTCAACGCCGCTCACCGTTACGGCAATGGTGGTTATGGGTGAATTCAAACGTACCCGGTGGATCGCCATCATGCTATCCGACGATGGCCAGCCCGCTCAGCTGGCCTCCGAGGTGGAGGAAGACGCGCCGATCGGCGGCTAAAACCCAGGGTCGTCAACGCATTGACGAAGGCGATGGTCGGGAGCGGGGCGGCGATTGCGGGCCAATCCCGGCGGTTGGACTCAGGCGGACCGAATGTGGTCCTTGCCCCAACTCGGAGCGTTGAGCAAAGACCCGAATGCTTCTTCGACGCTGTTCTTCGTCCCTCTCCCCCAAAACCCCAGCGCCAACTCCCTGACAGGGCCCTGCCCTTCCGGTTTCGTGTCGCTTCAAGGTCCTTGCGGATGGGCGGCGGGGCCGCTTGGGGCAAGGCTGGTCGTTCAGTTCAGGGATGGATGGTATGGCGCCCTACCGTGCACAGCTGGCCGACCTCCCATCCGCGTGGGGCAGGTAAAATGCCCCGGACCTGCCGCCGGGGGAGCCGGCGACAGGGGCAGTATAGGCGCAATGCGCCGGGGGCGGAGAGAGACGCGCGCTTTTGCCGGGGGCGCTGCAGGTTGCGGCGCGACAGGTGGGGGAAAGGCGGATCAGGCGCTGGCGGTATCGGCCGTGTGCTGTGTAATCGCCTCCAGGGCGGCGTCGAGCACGTCGAGCCCGGCGCCGGGCCTGGGTGCGCACTCAGACAGGACGCGGCGCCAGGCGCGGGCGCCGGGCTGGCCATTGAACAGGCCCAGCATGTGGCGCGTCATGGCGTGCAGGCCCGTGCCGCGCGCGAGCTGGTCTGCCATATAGGGCCGGTAGGCGCGGATGGCGTCATGGGCCGAGACGATCTGTGCCCCTTTCCCGCCGAGGGCCGCGTCAACCTCCCCGAGCAGGGACGGATCCTGGTAGGCGGCGCGGCCGAGCATGACGCCATCGAACACTTTGAGGTGGTCGCGGCATTCCTCCATCGTGGTGATGCCGCCATTCAGCGTGATGGAGAGGTGCGGGCGCTCGGCCTTGAGCGCAGCGACGAGGGCGTAGTCGAGAGGCGGCACCTCGCGGTTTTCCTTCGGGCTGAGGCCCTTCAGCCAGGCCTTGCGCGCGTGGACGGTGAAATGGGTGCAGCCGGCGGCGGAGACTGTGTCAATGAAGGTGAACAGGGTTTCGCGGGCCGGCAGGTCGTCAATGGCGATGCGGCATTTCACGGTCACCGGCACGTCTACGGCGTCACGCATGGCGGCGACGCAATCGGCGACCAGGTACGGCTCGGCCATCAGGCATGCGCCGAACGCGCCAGACTGGACGCGCGATGACGGGCAGCCGCAGTTCAGATTGATTTCCTCATAGTTCCATTCCGCGCCGATCTTCGCGGCGCTGGCCAGCTTGGCCGGATCGGACCCGCCCAGCTGGAGCGCAACCGGCGACAGGCCGGGGGCCTGCCAGAGGAGGCGTTCCTGATTGCCGTGAATGATCGCGTCGGCGGTGACCATTTCGGTATAGAGCAGTGCGCTTTTCGTCAGGCAGCGATGGAAGGCGCGGCAATGCGCGTCGGTCCAGTCCATCATCGGCGCCGTGCTCACGCGGTATCCTAATGAACTGTTTTTAATCATTTTTGTCCAGTCACGCATAGAGTCTACTAACTTTTCCAGTCCCCGTAAGTTTAATTCGTTGTCCTTTTACTCAGCCATAGTGAGGTTCTGAGTCAAAAATCAAACTAAACTCAGGCTGAGCACCTTGGTTTTGGCAAGCCTCCCGACTGCTCGCTCGTGTGCGAGGCGCTCGCCCAGCTTAGATCTGGATCTAACTATCCTTGCGAGCGCCTGCAAATTCGTAGCCCAGGCCGGCGTGTCGCCTCCGGATTGATCGCGCCAGCGTGCTAAACCGTGAGCTGCGCCCGGTGAGTTTGTCACGGTCTGGAAATCACAGTCTGTGATCTCAGCCCGGCTCGTTCGCTATCGAAGTTCCGCACAGAGTGACTTGCATTCCGAATCAGACGCACTCTAATTCCGAATCAGACGGAGCTGCGCTCCGAATTGGACGGCAGGCCATGCAAGTAAAGTCAAAAGCCAAGGCGCGCCATGCCGAGCCGTGCGTGCTGGGCGCCCTCAGCGATACGCGCATCGTTGCACTGGTGGGCCCGCGCCAGTCGGGCAAGACAACGCTGGCGCGCAAAATCGCCGCCGACAGGAAGATGAGTTTCGTAACGCTTGATGACGAACAATTCCGGCAGTTTGCGAATGAGGATCCGGGCGGTTTCATGCGCGGCCTCGACCATGCCGTGATTGATGAAGTGCAGCGCGCGCCCGGGCTTATTCTGGCGCTCAAGCGATCTGTCGATGAAGACCCTCGTCCAGGTCGCTTCCTGATCACGGGCTCGGTCGATCTCTTCAAGGGCACGATCTCGCCGGATTCCCTTGCTGGCCGTGTGGAGACAATCGAACTCCTTCCCTTCAGCCAGTCAGAGATTGCGCAGCAGAATCTCTCGGCCTTTCTCGACAAGGCCTTCGAGGCAGATTTCCCCGCCCTTATGGAAACCGGGCGCACGCCCGACCTCGTCCTGCGCATTCTCGCGGGCGGTTATCCGGAAGCTCTGGCGCGGACCGATCCGCAGCGCCGCCAGACCTGGCTGCGCGCCTATGCCCGCGCCCTCACAACACGCGATGTCTCGGAGATTTCATCGGTGTCAAAGACGGACGAACTTTCAAGACTGCTCGATCATGCCGCTCTGTCTTCGGGAGGACTGCTCAATCTGTCGGCTCTGGCCTCGCCCCTCGGCGTTGACAGCAAGACGATTGATCGCTGGCTGACCTTGCTGGAACAGATGTTCATTCTTCGACGTGTGCGCGCATGGCACCGCAATGACCTCAAGCGCCTTGTCAAAACGCCTAAGCTCCACTTCCTCGACACGGGTCTTCTTGCGGCGCTGCGACGGGTCGGAAAGGGCGACATTCAGTCTGACCGAAACAGGCTCGGAACTCTGCTGGAAGGCTTCGTCTATTCAGAGCTTGAGAAACAGTCAGCGCTTTCGTCCGACCCGGCTCTGATCAGCCACTATAGGGACAAGGACAAGGTCGAGGTTGATTTCGTGCTCGAGCGCGGACGGCGCCTTGTTGGAATCGAGGTCAAGGCAGCAGCCACCGTGAAGACGGAGGACACGCGCGGCCTGAAACGCCTGCAGGAAGCGGCGGGCAAGGCGTTTGCCTGCGGAATCATCCTGCATGATGGCGACCGAATTCAGCGTATCGGAGATCGGCTGTTCGCCATGCCGGTCAGCCAACTCTGGGCGTGAGGCATGGTTAGCGCCTGCTCGACTGCAGCATCTGCTGGCGATCACGCGAAAACCCAGGCGCCTCGAGGCGGTGAAACTGCAGCTTTGGCGGCGCGAGCCGTCGGTGTGACCAAACAGACCTACTACCGCTGGCGCAAAGAGTATGGCGGCCTGCAGGTCGACCAAGCCAAGCGCATGAACGCTGGACAACCAGACCCTTCAGGCAGTCGTACGGGGTGCCGCAGACAGGCGCAGCCAAAGTTCTAAGCTCTTCGCGGCGTCGTGCTGCAGTCGATCACGTGCTGGAAGAGCTGGCGTCTCCGAACGCCGGGCTTGCCGTGTGATCGGCCAGCACCGCTCGACCCACCGCAAGTAACCCATCCGGCGAGATGATGAGGACGCCCTGATGTCGGCGATCATACGTCTGGCAGAACGGTTCGTCCGGTACGGTTATGGGGCCTACTGACACGATGGCAAATGCACTTTCCAAGCAAGCACAGCATACATCCTTTAATAAGCCGCGGGCCTTATTAAAGGATGTCGGATTGAACGTTGGTGACTAAGGAGAGTTCGGCCGCGGATCGAGGCGTTGGCGGTCGTGAAAGATCGGCCAGACTTTCGGCCAAGCTTTCGTTTTATGGATTATTTTCACAATATAATCAAGCCTCTAAATGTTTACAACATCGGCCATTGCGCTGCAGCGCCAACTCAAGTTAAGATCGGCCACGGCATCGGCCAACATCCCCGCGCACCTCACGCAACTTGCTAATTTTTATAGGTTTTCTCTGTTTTGACTTCGGCCAACGACCTCCTTGAAACACCAAGCCGGATCGAACCGGCCAGGCTTGAGGAAACACCTGAAGCCATTGCAGATCTCATCGCAGAAGTCGCCGCCAAGTCAGCTGTTCTGGGTACAAAACTGCATCCTCTGACAGCAGCAAACCTCGCTTCTCTCGTTCGCCTGATGAACACGTATTACAGCAATCTGATTGAGGGTCATGACACACGGCCGCGTGATATCGAACGCGCGCTGGCCGGTGACTTCGACGAAAACGAAGGACGAAGAAACCTCCAGATCGAAGCGGCCGCTCATGTACGCCTCCAAGCGGAAGTTGACCATCTAGCGTCCACCGGCGAGCTGCCTGAACCAGCCTCCAGAGACTTCATTCTCTGGCTGCACCGCGAGTTCTATAAGGACGCACCAGAGGAGATGCTGCGTATAAAGAGCGACAATGTCGAATTCCTCATGACACCGGGTGAATGGCGATCCCAAAAAGAACACGACGTTTCGGTCGGTCGGCACATACCCCCCTCAAGCGAACGCGTAGCTGACTTCATGGCCTATTTCGAAAGCCGCTTTGCTTTCGAACGTATGGGTCAGGCTGCACGCATTCTTTCGATGGCAACCGCTCACCACCGCTTCAACTTTATCCACCCCTTCCCTGACGGGAATGGCCGGGTCAGCCGCCTGGTGAGCCACGCCATGGCCGCAAAGGCGGATATTGGCGCCCATGGTCTTTGGTCGATTTCCCGAGGACTGGCGCGCGGCTTAGAAAGCCGCACCGACTACAAGCGCATGATGGATTATGCCGACAGCCCCAGGCAGGGAGATCTCGACGGCAGAGGTAACCTGTCTCTCAAGGCACTGACCGAATACACAGCCTGGTTCCTGAAGGTCTGCCTCGACCAGATCGATTTCATGGCTGAGCTCTTCGATCTCGACAATCTATCAGGGCGTCTGAAGCGTCTGATCGAGCGCTCTGAAACCCTGAAACCGGAAGCGGCCTTCCTCCTCGAAGTGGCACTGATCCGCGGTGAATTTGAGCGAGGCGCCGCGCCTCGCATCACCGGCCTGCCGGAGCGCACGGCACGGCGTGTCCTGGGAGATGTCGTCGATGCCGGCCTGCTGGCCTCGGAAACACCTAAAGGACCGGTCTCACTCCGCTTCCCTGCCGACGCATTGGAAATCCTCTTCCCGCGCCTCTATCCGGAAACCTGAACACTCAGGGGATCCAGGGCCGTTCAAAGGTCAGATTGTCGGTACCTGAAATATCAAGGGCCGCCGCACCGCCGAAAAGCCATAACCTTCCTGCGGGACGAGCACCGCATCGGCCGCACGGATGGTGCGGTGGACAAGGGGCGCATAAGTCTCACCATCATTCGAGTTGCCGACCGCGTTGATGATAACGTCGAGCCCCTGCATTGCCATGACGAGCGTAGCCTCGTCTTTGAATGACACAGCCTTCACAAGAAGATTTGCTCGATCTGTCTCATGGTCGCTGACGGGGAACAACGAAGGACAACTGAACCCATCACCGCAGCCGAAACGGCGTGCACGAATTACACGATCTGATGGGACATTACCGCCTACTAATCCTTTGGCAGTTCACACGGAGAGCACATGAAGAACCGTAACACATTGTTTTTATGTGTTATTTTGTGATATCCGTCATAGGTGCCGTGCTCACGCGGTATCCCAATGAACTGTTTTTAATCATGTTTTTGTCCAGTCACGCATTGAGTCTACTAACTTTTCAGCCTCCGCAAGTTTAACTTTTGCCCTTCTACTCACCTATAGTGAGGCTCGACAATACAGTAAGACCGCATAGCGCGATCGGAAACAAACCCCCGGCCGCACTGATCAATCATGCAGGCGTAACCAGTCCGCCATCGTGAAAAGGCCGGAAAACTCCAACCGGCAGTGGTCCAGACCTGGGTCTCAGAGCATCAGGCAACTGGAGGTCGGAAAGTACCGGACGACGAACGGGGATCAGTTCATCTCTGAATTTCAAACGGGGTCAAACCATGCCTCGATCTACGATTGCCTTCCGCCTGAACCAAATCATTCAAGTCTATTGGGACAGGGTCCAAAAACAGTTGTATTTAAGAGAATGATCGTTCCATTATAGCCTGCGAAAGCAACGCCGGACATCCGCAGGCATGCAACAAGCTACGGAGGCTTGAATGACACAACCGCACGCGGCGGGAGGCGCCTTTAGACCCATCGCGATTGTTCTGGTTGCCAAAGACGATTGGGCTTCGTCGTCATGACGGGCGGCAGAAGTCTCGGATGCGTCATGGCTGTGTTGTTCTTTTGCGTTCCGGTGATCGCGGAAGCGCAATCTCCGCCCGCCGCCGATTTTACGACGAATTTCCGAACGGACCGCTGGACGGAAGATTGGCGCATAAAAGATGCTCCGGCATGGAAGTCTATTCAACTGCCTGGAGGGATCGCTCACTTATCGTTTGGCGGAGACACCCATATTCGCTTTGAACACAAGGATGCCTTTGCTTTCGGAACAACGCAGGAGGGCGCGCGAACCAATTTAATCGGGCGAGCCCTGGTGCATGCCGATTTTAGATACGGAAGCAACTTTCGTACTTACGTCGAGCTGGGCGTGTGGGACCAGGCTGGCAAGCCGGACGGACTGTTTTTTGATGAGGCTGACCTCGCGCTCCAACGTGCGTTCGTCGACGTCGTGCCAGACGACCACTGGACTATCCGTATTGGACGCCAGGCCGTTTTCGATCGATCGAGCCGGCTTCTCAGAGCCGCTGACGCCCTGAACTACCAGCAAGTCTTCGATGGCGTTCACATTGATTACCGGTCGGATGGATCGGTTGCGGAGGCGTATATTGTTGAGCCGTTCATATCCAAAAACGGCTATTTCAAGAGGTTTGAGGGCTTTGGAGATGGACGGTGGTCAGGCGGGTCCTACCGGCGAACCAGCCGGACGATCAAGGGTTTATCCTACGGAGTCTACGGCGTTTGGATTGACCGGGACGTTGTCGCATTCCTTCGTGTGCCCGGCAGTGAGCATCGCGGGGTTGGCGTGGCCCGGATGACGTATGATGCAGGATCCTGGCGATCCAGTGTCGAATATGGCCGACAATTTGGGCAAGTCGGGGTTAACCCGATAGAAGCTTGGGCCTTTGCGAACGAGCTGTCTGTGAAACTTGACAATGCGGGTCACTGGCATGCGTCGTTGCGGCTGGACGGTGCGTCGGGAGACCGCGCAGAAACGGTTGCCAATGAAAGCTGGGCCCCGGCATTTGGGGGAACATTCAACCTTGGCCGAAACGGTGTCTATGGCGCGACCAATATAATTGGCGCTTACCCCGAACTGTCATGGCAGGCGACGCGGGACCTTCGTTTTGCAATCGGCGGAGAACATGTGTGGCGCGTATCCGATGGAGCAGTCTTTGGCGGGCCAGGCGGAGACGCGCTACTATCTGCAGGTGCCACCGGCGATATGTTCATCCTGAACGGGGCGAATGTCGGACTGAAATGGCGGTTGTCCGGCACCCACGAAGTGCGGGCCAATTTGTTCGCACTCTCACCAAAGGGCGCATTCAGGCAATCGGGCGGCGAGCAGATCCGGGGACTGACACTCAACATGATCTCTCGTTTCTAGGATGGTACAGAACAAATGATTGTCGGAAGATCTGAAGAAGTGAATCTACGCCTCCTGCGTCTCGACTTTTCTCCGTCGATGGTCGGGATATGTACACCGGCTGTTTTGAATCTGATGAACGAGTTAGCCGACTACCAAGTTACGCGCAATCAATTGCGAGCCGGGTTTCCTTTTATATTTGAACACAGAAATGCAGGCCTCGAATGAAAAAAGGGACCGGAGACTATCCGTGATTAAATCGAAAGCGTTCGAACCAAAACTTACGCGAGGCATTATTCGTTCATGCGACCTCACCGTTGTGCTGTTGGACCAGCGCCCTGAAATGCATATCTTGAGAGCGCGCCTCTCATCGTGTGCGATACCTTGTGTAGAGCCTGACACTGATTCAAGACGAAACGACCAAAATGTGCTCTTGGATAAAGTGATCACCGGGCTTCCGGTTGTTTGGGAGAAACAGCATCGACAAAGCGTTGTCGTGGGCGACGTCTGTGCCTCTATGGTCATCCACTTGTGCCTGAGTCTCCAGTGCGAGGGGCTCGAAACCTTCGTTTGCCCATCAAGTTTGAACTCTAACGACGAGTGCTCACTGAGCTTGCTGAGAATGTCGACCTTAGGCGTTGTTCCGATCAGCCCGTCTCAATTGCTGGCCGAAATTGGCGATATTCACCTGTGAGGCATTTTCAGATGACGAAGAAAACGAATGGAAGAGCACCGAACAGGCCGTAGAGTCCCACCAGCGCGCCGGACGAGAATGATCTCCTGCGGGTGAAGATAAAAACGCATAAGACACCAAGTGCGGCTTCGAACGTCAGTGCCGCCGACAGGTTCAGATGATACCAGTCCGTACCAAGCGGTTGGCTGTCGGGGCCGAAAACAAAGTGCCCGTAGCCGGCAACCAGGTCGCCCAGCCAGTGGGCCAAAGACAAGGCCATGGCGATCAGCGCGAAGTCAGAACGGCGCGTTACCGCGAAAGCGATCGCACCGGCAAGCAATGTCCAGCCGATCTGGGGGATCAGGTCATGACTAAACGTCATCTCGACTATTTGAGTCGCTAGGCTCGGCCCGTCCGCGCCTGACGGTGTCATTGTCTCAATGCCGAGTGCGACGAAAGTGAACATCGCGATGTCGATCAGAAAGGCACTGAATAAAAGCAGCCACCAGGGAATTTTCGGTGCGGCGCGTTTGGCAACCAATGTCGTTGCTGCGTGACCCAAGATTATTGGACACCCCCAACGTTCAGTTGCTGTACAAGTTCTGCCGTGGTGACAATAGCATGTGCATAAGCCGGGCCATTGATGTCGTGGGCGGCGTGCATGGACTCGGACGACATGGCGGCCGTTGCATCGCGGACCAGGGTCACATGGTAGCCGAGTTCCGCCGCATGGCGCGCTGACGTTTCGATACAGGTATTGGCAATCAGGCCAATGAAGATGACATGGGTGATCCCGTGCTGGCGCAGCTGCACATCAAGGTCGGTATTGGCGAAGCTGGACGCGCCCCAATGTTCCTTGACGACGATATCGCCGGGCTCGGGGCCAAAGCCCGGATACCATTCACCGCCCCAGCTATCGACAGCGAACAGTTGGTATTGGTGCGCCGCACGCTGTGAGGGTGTCAGGTGCGTCCATCCCTCAAAATCAGCGGGCTTGTGCCGGTGATGGGGCAGAATGAAGATCGGCATGCCGGCCTCGCGCACAGCCCCGCGGGTTCGAGAGATATTGGCATGAAGGTCGACCGATTTGGCAACCTCGCTGAGGGCGGGCCACATCTTGCCATCCTCTGCGAGGAAATCATTATACGGGTCGATGAGAAGAAGCGCAGTGCTGCCCTTGGGATATATCGTCTCGTCCATGGCAGGTTCCTTTCTGGAGGATTGAGCCGGTACTGCCTGGCTTTTTGTTTGTGCAAACATGACGGGCGGGGCTGCGAGGTTGGTTGCATCGTCGGAATGGGCTGGACTGCTCTCAGTCGCGGTTGTGCCCGGCCCGGCCAGAGGCATCCGGTCGCTGCTGGAATTGTCCTGAGCAAAAGCGAAAGTGCCGAGCGCGAAGCTGGCCAGCAGGATCAGATTGAAACGCATAGATGACCTCATGAACATTTACTGGCTGTGTTGAGTGGCGGGCTGCACACGCAGAGCGAAAACGAGAGCCAGAGCAAAAACAGCAACACCCGCGCCCGCAACGCCCGTCGCACTCAATCCTATCGCAGCGATCACACCGCCCCCGAGGGTCGCGCCCATGCCCTGTCCAAAATAAACCATGGAACTGTTAAGGGCGAACGCGATCGTCACTGCCGCGCCAGACGTTGCTGCCAGCCGTGCCTGAACCACGGTGGTCGTTGCAAACAGTGCAGCCGATCCAAGCGCCATCGTCACGATCAGGAACGGCACCGACAAGCCCTCAAAATCAAAATGCATGCCGAGCGCAAAGGCCACCTGCGTCAGGCCGGCCAGCATGAACAGAATGAACAATGCCTTTCGAACAGCCAGACGTGCAAACAACGCCCCGACAGGGACCCCGATCAGGCTGCCGATGCCCGTGGCAATCTGAACACCGCCAATGGCCGCGCCCGTAAGTCCGGTCGTCTGGGTGATGACGGGGCCGATATAGCCAACCGTCACGAAGGTCGCGACGAATCCCAGCATTGTGAGCGCCATGAGTTTCGGGTTTTCCCCGCTGAGCGCGGTTTTGAAATTCGCGCCGGCCAGCTGTGGGGCCTTCACGTTTCGAGGCGCGACAAGTGCGATCAGGAGTGCAGCGAGGACGGCTACTCCGCCTGCAAACCAGAATGCCGCGCGCCAGCCAAAAGCATCACCCAGTATTGTGCCAAGCGGCATTCCCAGCAGGAAGGCCAATGTGTAGCCAGCCATGACTGCGGCGATCGCATCCGCCCGCCTTACTTCAGGCACCATATTTACGCCGATTGTCGTCGCCAGCGGGATTGTCAGCGCAGCAAAGAAGCCGCCCATGAAACGCATGCCTGCCAGCGTTGCGAAATCCGGCGCCAGGGCTGACGCAAAATTCATCGCCACCATGCTGGCAAGCACGCCTACAAGCAGTCTCTTGCGATCGATGCCCGATAACAGCCGCGCCAGGAAAGGACCGCCAAATCCACACGCAATCGCGAACACCATTTGCAGCTGACCGATCAACGGAACGCCAACTCCGAGACCTTCTGCCATCGGATCGATCAGGCCAATAAAGACGAAGGCGCTAGTGCCAAATGCAAATGGCGCGAAAACCAGGCTAAGAATACGCGGGTTCATGCTGGACGGCCGGAACGCATGTTACTCCCGCCAATAAAGTCCATCATTTCAGGAATGACGATCTCGTACGCATCTTCCTGAATGAAGTGGCCGGCATCGTCGACGCGAGTGACTTCGGCATGCGGAAAGGCCTTCAGCCACATGCCATCAAGTGTTTCCGCGCTGAACGCGACATCCTTCATCGGCCAGACGATTTTCACAGGCTTGTTGCCAAATGCAGCCTCCAGCTTCGCGCCTTCGGCCGCCACAAAATCGCTGACAGGGCCGTTCGGGCCAAACGGGATCTGACGTGGAAAGGCGAGGATTCCCGACCGTGACGACCAGTTAGGATGAGGCGCAAGATAGGCCGCCTTGTCAGTTTCAGTCAGGCGTGCTGGATCGTTCAGCCCCGCCTGAAACAGGAACCCTTTCACAAAGGCGTGGGCCCCTTTGACCAGAAGCTCGCCAACGACAGGTGTCCGAAAAGCCCTGAGGATTGTTGGTAGAGGAACCTCGCGAACGGGTCGCTGGAAGAACGTATTCAGGACAAACAAGCCCGACACTCTTTCAGGGCGACGCGCGGCCCAGGTCAACCCAATCGGGCCGCCCCAATCCTGAACGACAAGCGTCGCGTTTTCAAGGTTGAGTGACTCAAGCAATGCTTCGCACCGGTCGGCATGTCGGGCAATGGCATAGACGTCTGTGCGGGTGGGTTTGTCCGATCTTCCGAACCCCAAATGGTCCATTGCAATTGCGCGAAAGCCCCAACCCGTCACGGCTTTTATGAATCGTCTATAGAGATACGACCAGGTCGGATTTCCGTGTACGAACACAATAGGTGGCCCGTCACGCGGGCCCTCGTCAATATAGTGCAGTCGCCCTTCAGGCGTGTCGAACCATTTCGGCGCATAAGGCCAGGCTCCGCCAAAGGTCCAGTCAGCGTCTGAATTGTTCATAGCGGACGCTCCATGAAATACATACCGACCCCGCCAAGGATCGCGATGAGCGTCCAGGGGTATGGCGCGGGTGTTCGCCACAGGGCCGGATTGCCGAAGGTGGCGAGCCCGATACAGAGCGCGGCAAAGCCTGCACTCATTGCCGTGGCGACGGCAGCGAACAGCACGCCCGATGGCTGCCATGCGGCCAGTATAAACAAGCTGATCATCGCCAGCACAGCCACCGATCCGACATGCCATGAGAAATGGTGGAGCCAGATCACGCTGTCAGGAAGGCCAGACGTCTTGAGCGGCCCAAGAACTTTTGGGGATCCGGCGACCTCATGGGCAATAACTCCAAACAGGGAGAGGCCCGCCGCAAAGTAGAACAGGATGTCGGACATATCGATCATGGCGTCACCAAGCCTCCTTGAAGGGACGAAGGTCGAGTTCCTGCGTCCACGCAGAGCGGGGCTGGTTATGAACCATCCAGAAAGCTTCCGCGATCGCAGCCGGATCGAGGGCTCCGTCTTCTCCCAGCTTGTCGAGATAATCGCCAAACCGGGATTTGACCTGATCGCCATTGACGACGCCATCGATAATGATGTGAGCCGCATGCACGCCTTGTGGACCGTACTCGCGTGCCAGCGCTTGGACAAGGTTTCTGAGGGCGCCCTTTGCAGAAGAAAAGTGCGCAAAGTTAGGCTTACCGCGCAGGGAAGCAGACGCGCCTGTAAACAACATTGACCCATGGCCCTGCCGGGCCAGAAGCGGCATCGCACGTTTTGCGGCCAGAAATCCCCCCAGGCAGCAGACACGCCAATAGGTTTCAAACTGTTCCGGCGTCAGAGCCTCAAAAGAAATGGGGGCATTGTTGCCGGCATTATAGATGACCGACGCCACCGGCATTTCTTTAGCCGCCAGCGCGCCGAACACGGCGTCGAGATCCTGCTCCGATGTCACATCACAGGACATGGCGTCAGCGGACCCCTCTTGTGCGGCAATAGCTGCGCGCGTTGCCTCGACCTTTTCGGGCGTCCTGCCGGTTACAAGTACGTGGTAGCCAGCCTTCGCGAACCGAAGTGCTATTGCGCCGCCAACGCCGTCTGGCGTACCGGCACCTAATATCAGCATGGTTTCTGTCATTCAGGTCCCCTCATCCCCCAGACCTAGGGACATAGTTGATTTACGAAGGCAGTTATGGAACATTCGTTCTATAACGTTTGATGCAGCGATCCTGACAGCGAGTCAACCGGCATTGCAAAGCGGCGAGCACTGCCGCACAAACCACGGCACCTGGAGACAAATGGATCGCGTGTGTCATGAAAGGCCCTTAGATCCGGGCCTAAAGAGGAACCCTGAATGCCTAGACCCCGTTCGAAATCGAGGGATGACCTGATCTCCAGCGCGATGGGCGTGTTCTGGGAGAACGGTTTCAATGCCACGTCTATTGAGGACCTGGTTGTTGCCACCAGCGTAAGCCGGGGTGGCATTTATGCTGATTTTGGTGGGAAGGAAGACTTGTTCCTCGCCTGTCTAGAAGCCTACCGCGCACGATTTGCCAATCCAGCCATCCACATCCTGGCATCAGGGTCCAATGGTCTCGAATCAATTGAAGCCTATTTCGACTATTTCATTACCCTCCACGAGAAACGCGGAATGCCGGGACCAGGATGCTTTATTGCGAGCACCATGACCGAACTTGCGCCTCATAATTCAGAAGCGCTGCGGATCGTGAACGAGCACAGCTCAGAGCTGAAATCGGCCTTCGCGAGATCACTTACGCAGGCGGCAAGTACAAGCAGAAAGCAGATCGCCAAAACTGAGATTTCAGAGATTGCGGAATTTCTGGTGACGTCGAGCCAGGGGCTGTGGTCATATGGAAAGAGCGTCTCTGACATACGCGTTTTGAAACGTTTCAAGATGACGCTTCTAGGCCTGCTGCGCTTTCGACTTGGGCTACCTGCTATGGGTCGAAAATGAGACCGGCAGGAAGCGACAGAAGCTTCGTGTCGAAGTCATCGTGATAAACAAAAAAGACGCATCACATGACAATCGAGAAAAAACTTCTGGACCAGTAGGTTTCAGGGTACGACCCGGAGGGATTTTAAGACTTACCTCCCAACTCCCCTTATCGGCCCGCTCTCAAGAGTCCAAGCAACTCCAGCACCCCACCTTCTGACTTCAATTCCGCGTCCAAGATTTTGACCCAACTCCTGGTCTGCCTCCGGCAATGTGGTCCGCTATTTGAGTTAGTGCCGGCTCCTTTTGTGGAGTTGAGACATGGACAAGAGAGCCAAGCCTGAAGAGATTATTGCGAAACTGCGTGAGGTAGGGGTTCGCCTCGCTCGCGGAGAAACTGCAACTTTGGCGGCACGAGCCGTCGGTGTGACCAAACAGACCTACGAACGCTGGTGCAAAAAGTATGGCGGCCTGCAGGTCGACCAAGCCAAGCGCATGAACGCTGGACAACCAGACCCTTCAGGCAGTCGTACGGGGTGCCGCAGAAGGCGCAGCCAAAGTTCTAAGCCCTTCGCGTCGTCGTGCTGCAGTCGATCACGTGCTGGAAGAGCTGGAGTCTCCGAACGCCGGGCTTGCCGTGTGATCGGCCATGCAAAACCGTGAGCTGCGCCCGGCGAGTTTGTCCCGGTCTGGAAATCACAGTCTGTGGTCTCAGCCGGCTCGTTCGCTATCGAAATTGCGCACAGAGTGACTTGCACTCCGAACCAGACGGAGCTGCGCTCCGAATTGGACGGCAGGCCATGCAAGAAAAGTTACAAGCCAAGGCGCGCCATGCCTCGTCGGGCGTGGCTTTGCCAAGCGGCCAGTACGACCGCTCCCGATTGTAGAGGCGCATCCACTCGTCGATGATGCGCAGGGCTGCAAAGCCGTCTGCAATGTCCTGCAGGCAGACCTGCTTCATATTTGAGCGAGCGCCACAAGCGTTCGATGAGCCGCAGGCAGGCGAAGCCAACATGTTCTCCAAGTATCGGCCCCGACCATCCATCGAGACGCGAACGCGTGCACCTGTCAGCGTGGTAAAGCGGTTCGAAGCGTGGAACATGAACAACAAAACTGCGCTGATCTGACGTTGTTCCAAAAGACCTTGAGCAGCAGATCGGAGAGAGATATCTCCCGAGTAATCCCGGATGAATTCACACCCGTCCAAGCAGGCTCTCCGCCCGACCTGACACCAATCCTTCAACCCCGGACATCGCTTTGCGCTCCTCAGTCTCCAGATCAAACCCGGCCGCGACGTTCCTCGCCTGCTCCAGCACCATCCCGCACAATGCCTTCACTCTCCGCCGGATATACGGCTCTGTCAGGCCGGTCTCTTCGGCAAACCTGGCCCAGTCCCGCGCCTGGATATCTTCCAGTGCAGCCCGCTTCGCAATCTTCATTGTGAGCCGTGGGCTGAGCTCGGGATAAGCGACGGTCGAAAGGAGATCATAGAGCGGCGCCAGCGTCGTGCTGCCATCATATAGGAGGCTGTAATTCTTCCCATGCGCGTCCGCATTGCCGATGATCAGATTGAAGATTGCCGCATCGAAGAGCTTGAGGACTTCGATTGCGGGCCGGGTCGCCACGCGCCGCAGGAGCGTGAACAGATCGCGGAACACCGGGCCACCATCGGAGGCGTATTTTCGCGCCGACGTGAACCCGAGCGCCTGACAGAAATCCTCCTGATGCTTACGCGTGACCACGCCGTCCTCGCCCCTAACCCGGTCATAGCGCCGGACGAGCAGGAAGGGCAGGCCTTCAGCTCTGTGGATATCGACCTCGGCGACATCAAGGCCAATCAGGTGCGCAAGCCGCATCCCATAGGCCTCGTTTTCGGTCGTGCCCTCGAACCTAGTGATCGGAGGCTTCAGGATGTGCGTTGTCGGCTGGCCGGGTGCTGGCAGTGCGATACCATCCGGCGTCAGGATGACAGGGAGTTTTGCCTGGGCGCCGGCCAGTGAGAGTCGCAATCCCTCCTCTCCGGCCAGCATGGGGCGCTTTGGCAGAGAGTCGATCAGGACACGCAGCTCTTTGTCAGACAAAGGTTTGGGCGTGAACGGCCCTTCCAGGGCTGGCGGCTCCTCCCCTTCCGGCCAGAGCGCCAGGGCACCTGCAACTTCCCCGCCCAGCATTTCAAGGAGGCGAAATTCATTGTGCTCAGAGACGCCGAGCGCGGCAGCAACATTCACCCGCTGGCTCTCTTCAGGCAGGATGCCTTCGAAAAAGGGCAGGCATTCGCGCCTGGAGTATGGTTCTTCCCGCAATGGCAGGGACACGGAAATGGCCCGGACATCGCTCCGGGCAAGCCAGGCGGGCAGATAAGCAAAGCCCATTTCGCCATGCGCGTCGACTGACAGGGTCCCGACAGAGCGCGCCCCCCACCATAGCGTCAGTGCGCGCGTGGTCATCGGCGATCCTCCGGCGTGGTGATGGTCAGCGAACAGCCAAGGGCCGAAAGAACATCGAGCACCTTGCCAATCTGCGCCGTGGGCTTGCCGCGTTCGAGTTCAACAAGGAAGCGCAGGCCAACGCCCGAAGCGGCAGCCAGTTCAGGCTGGCGAAGGCCTTGGGCCTTGCGTGTCTTTCGGATGAGGTGGCCAATTTCTTCTGGTGTCATGAGCATAATTTCCCGTACGGGAAACATATGCCTGTATCAGGCGAAAAACAAGAGAAATATCCCGGTCAGGAAATTTATTGCCTATCGACGGCCAAATCCATAAAACTTTCCTGAACGGGATATAAATCGAACAAAGCCCGGTCACTTGCCATATAATGCCCCGAACGGGATATTTGGTTAAAAACCTACTTCTTACACTCACTCATGGTGAGTATTCTTGGACGACTTTCAAACCAGCTCTACACGAAATCACCCGACGCGTGGCGCCAGTGAGCCAGGCTGCGCTGAGGAGGCCCGCTCAAGCGGCCTCCTGATACGGCCCCAACTGCCCGCCCAGCAACTCAACCAGATACCCACCATCGCGCAGGCCTTCGGCCTTGTTCACGAGATACCTGATAGCGTCCTTCATGGCGCCCCGGTCATCGGTCCAGTCTGCATTCACGGCGTCCTGGCCGTAGAGCACTATGGCAATCTCGCGCTGGCTCATGCCGAGCTCAAGACAATCAAGCCCGATCAGTCCGTCCCGCAGGACCTGCGTCCACTTGCTCCAGAGCGGGGCCTGGCTGCCAAAGTCATCGCCATAGATCTCGAACGCCTCTCGCTGGGCTTTCATCCTGCGCTCAAAGCCGTCAACGTCGGAGATCGTGAGCTTCACCCGTATCAATCGCAAGGTCCTGAGACACGAAAAGACCACCTGTCTCCGCTTGTAGTCCATAGGCTCCGCCCTCATCATTCGCTGTAACGCGAAAACGTCTCGCTATGCGCCCAACTGCAAAATTCCTCCCCACTCTTCCGTCTACCGACTGTTTCCGACTGCACACGCAGCGCACACGAAGTCCCACAAAGCATTGTTTATAAATGTTTTTTGCGCGATCCATCATCGGTGCGATGGCAAATCTGTGGGTCAGGTTGGATGGCATATCGGCAGGGCACTTCAGCAAACGGTCACCGCCCCGTTTAGCCGCGCCTGGGCAGGATGTCTTGCCCCACGCCTGACATTGAATCCTGCAATCACGCCGTCCGCCTGGCGAGAGGCCCGGTGTGATTTTTTTATGACACCCCGGGCGTAGTTTTCTTTACGCGCTTGAAATTTTTCCTGAGTTGGGATATCCGATGTTTGACACCGGTGTCATAAGAGCGCTGGACATCGACAGGGAGAAAATCAATGAATCGTCAGACAAAATTTGGAATCTGCGCGGGTGTATCGCTAATTGCCCTCGTATCAGGCAGCTTTTCGGCCATTGCGCAGGAAACCCAGGACACGCAACCGGCCACTGGCGAGGACGACCGGGTTCTTGAAAGTGTCGTGGTAACCGGTTTCCGGAATTCGCTCGCAGAGGCCCTCGACGTGAAGCGCAACGCTTCCGGCGTTGTCGATGCGATCGTGGCTGAAGACATCGCCGCCTTCCCGGACCTGAACCTGGCAGAATCGCTTCAGCGCATTTCCGGCGTGTCGATCGACCGCGTCGGCGGCGAAGGCCGCCAGATCACCGTCCGTGGACTGGGCGCCGACTTCACGCGCATTCGCATCAACGGCATGGAAGCGCTTGCCACCACCGGCGCATCGGATTCCTCCGGCGGCTCGAACCGCGGCCGCGGCTTCGACTTCAACACGTTCGCATCGGATCTGTTCAACGAGATCCGCGTCTCGAAAACGACATCCGCCGCACAGGAAGAAGGCTCGCTCGGCGCAACTGTTGACCTGCTGACCGCACAGCCCTTCGATTATGATTCCGGCCTGACGGCCGCCGGTTCGGCCCAGATGGGCTTCAACGACCTCTCCGAAGAGACCAGCCCCCGCCTTGCCGGACTGCTTTCCTACAAGAATCCCGAGGGCAATTTTGGTGCGCTCCTGTCGGTTGCTTACTCCGACAGGACCATACTGGAGGAAGGCTTCTCGACAGTGCGCTGGCAGGACGGCAATTTCCGGTCAGTCAATGGCGCCGCCTGCCCGGCGGGACCGGACTGTGCGTCGATCGACACAAACTCTCTCGTCTATCACCCGCGCATTCCGCGCTATGGCCGCCTGACGCACGAACAGGAGCGCCTCGGCCTGACGGGATCCGTCCAGTTCCGCCCGACCGACCGCACGACCGTGTCGCTTGACGGGCTCTACTCGCAGTTCGACGGCACCCGGCAGGAAGAATATCTCGAAGTGTTCTTCCGAAGCCAGGAAGGCAGAATGGATGTCACCAATCCTGTCATCAATACCAGCAACAACACGCTGGAATCCGGCACGTTCACGATCAGCCCGAACGCCAACGGAACCCATCCGATCCGATCCGAGGCACGGTTTGACAAGCTGACGACTGATTTCACGCAGCTCACGCTGAATGTCGATCATGAGTTCACCGACAGCCTGCGCGGCAACTTCCTCGTCGGAACCGTGGAATCCGAGTTCGACAATCCGGTTCAGACGACCATCTTCTTTGACGCGGTTGGCGACGTAACCGGGTACACCTACGATTTCAGCGGCGATCCGCAAACGCCTTCCATTGATTTCGGTTCGCTCGATGTGACCGACCCGAGCCAGTTTGCCTTCACCGAATTCCGCGATCGCCCGCAATCGGTCACGAACGCTTTCGACACGGTTGCCGGCACACTGGAATACGACCTCAATGATGCGCTGACGCTGTCTGGCGGCCTCAGCTTCAAACAGTTCGAGTTCAGCACGACAGAGGCGCGCCGGGAATCAACCTTCGGCTCATCCGTATGCGCCCTTCCGGGCATAGCCTGCCCGGTCGGCGCGACCGGACTGCCGATCACTGCTGGTATCCTCTCGCCCGTCACGGGATTCGGAAACGGACTGGGCGCAAGCGGCATCGACACCAGCTGGGTATCCCCGAATGTCGGCGCAGCTGCCGCGCTGATCGGTGTGTACGGCATTCCCGGCGCCGTTCAGGCGGGCAATACCCGCAGCGTGAAGGAAGAAGACCTGGGCGGCTTTGCCCAGCTCGATTTCGAGTCACAGCTTGGCACCATTCCGGTTCGCGGCAATGCCGGTGTCCGTTATGTCGAGACGACTGTCACATCCACCGGCAGCGTCAGCGGCACCGCGGTGACCGTGGAGCGGAGTTACGAGGATACGTTACCAGCGCTCAACCTGACATTCGAAATGACGGAAGATTTCTACATTCGCCTGGGCGCGGCGAAAGTGATGGCGCGGCCTTCCCTGGGCAACCTCACACCCGGCGGCGCCCTGGACAGCTTCAACGGCCCGCCATTCCGTTACAACTCCGGCAATCCGGGCCTCGATCCATTCCGTGCGAACGCCTATGATGCATCGTTCGAATGGTACTTCTCGGACGAGGGCCTCCTGGCGCTCAGCGTTTTCTACAAGGACGTCGACAGCTTCTTTACCCGTTCGACAACCACGGAAGTGCCTTACAGCCAGACCGGCCTGCCGGCATCTCTGCCGCCTGCATCAAGCCCGCTATTCGACCTGATCCAGGCCGGTGGTGATCCGCTGGTCGAAATCGCCCAGGTCTCGAATGGTGGCAGTGCCAGCCTGCAAGGGTTCGAACTGGCCTACCAGCAACCCTTCACGTTCCTGCCAGCGCCATTCGACAATTTCGGTTTCCAGGGCAACTATACCTATGTTGACTCCGACGAAATCCTGGGCTTCTCGCCGAATGCCTTTAACGCGACGCTCTATTATGAGGATGATCGTCTTTCGGCCCGAATCTCGGCGGCTTACCGTGATGCCTACCAGACGAATGCTCCGAACAATGCAGGCCGTGACGAGCGCGGTTATGATGCGACCACGAATGTGGACTTTGCATCCTCCTACAAGCTCACCGAAAATTTCGACGTGACGTTTGAAGCGATCAACCTGACCGACGAATTCGAGCAGCAGGTTTTCGACACGGCTGATCTGGTCAACGTGTACCATCACACAGGCCGCGAATTCCTGATCGGCGTGCGTTACAAATACTAGGGGACTTCTTCCTTTCCCTGATCAAGCGCCCCGGCACGAGTTAAGTCGTGCCGGGGCATTTTCATTTGCTGGCAGACATTTCATCACCGCCCGAGTGCGCCCGGTGGATACCATGGCCAGGCCGGCTCAGGCCGTCCTGTCTTCGGTGATGTGAACCGCGTGTGCGGCATCCTTGCTGACCACGATATCGGCTGAATCGCGCAGGGGCTGGATATGCTCGCGCAGGTTCGGCAGGTTGACGCCGTCCCAGACCGTCCGTGCGAAGGCCCTGAGCTCAGGCTCGCTCATGTGCAGCCATTGGGCATAGAAGGAGGCGGGATCGGTGCGCGCAGCATGCCAGAAGCCGGTGAAACGGTCGACATACCAGCGTTCGAGATCGGCCTCCGCCGCATCAAGATAGACCAGCACGTCCGGTTCGCCTGCCGTGCGGTCCGGGCGCGACGGCGGCTGGAAGCCGAGGCCTTCAAGGATCAGGAGATCGGGCAAGCGGATGGTGCGGGCCAGTGCCGGGTCGATGTCGTATGTCTCGTGGCTGTGGGCCGGGAAATCCGCCGCGCCCCGGCGCAGGCTGGCCAGCGCCCCGGCAAAGCCAGCGCGGTCATAGGTTTCCGGAAAGCCCTTGCGCATGAGCAAGCCCTGCGGCTCAAGCACCGCGTTCGGGAAGAGGAAGCCGTCGGTCGATACGGTTTCAACCGTCAGGCCGGGCCTCAGCGCATCTGACACATGCCGCGCCAGTGTCGTCTTGCCGGCCGCCACCGAGCCGGTCAGGCCGATGATCCGGGCCTTGCCGGAGGCGCGCAGCGCGGCAAGGCGCGCCGCCAGTTCGCCAATGCCGGTGCCTTGCCCACCCGTTGCCTGCTGCACCATTGCGACCGGTCCTTCCTGTGCGTCCGTGGCCAGCCTAGCTGCACTCGCGCGCGGTACCAATCGGAATTGGGCGGCGCCCTGCCCTGCGGCTGCCTTGGTGACCGCAGCAGACCCTGTTAGATTAGACAGGTGCAGGCCCCGAAGGAACCCGTACAGTGCTTGGCATGAAGACTTATCTTGGCTGGAAGATCGACTTCCTGAATCCCGAAGGCGAGCCCGCGTTTGCGGGACCGGATTCGGTGTCGTGGCGCGTGTTCAAGAACCCGATTGCGCTGGGCATTGGCGGCATTGCCGCCGTGCTGCTGGAATTTGCCGATGCGCGGATTCGTTCAGGTGTATGGGACCATTCCGTGTTCAAGACCGATCCGGTTGGCCGGTCCCAGCGCACGGGCGTGGCCGCCATGGTCGGCGTCTATGGCCCGCAGGGCGCAGCGCGGCGCGTGATCCAGGGCGTCACCAACATGCATGCGCGTGTGAAGGGCGAAACGCCTTCGGGCGAACCCTACAGCGCGCTGGATGTCGACCTGCTGGACTGGGTGAGCGCAACCGCCAGTTACGGCTTCCTGACGGCCTATGACCGTTTTGTTGC
Source organism: Hyphomonas sp. BRH_c22 (assembly GCF_000961795.1). Classification (GTDB taxonomy): domain Bacteria; phylum Pseudomonadota; class Alphaproteobacteria; order Caulobacterales; family Hyphomonadaceae; genus Hyphomonas. The sequence continues at coordinate 17,059 of NZ_LADU01000017.1, read as the reverse complement.
TCCCGTTTCCGAAGCTGACAAGACGCGCTTCTTCACGGAGGGCGAGGCGGTAGCCCGCCTCTATGGCGTGCAGCATCCGCTGACCAGCGAAGCCGATTTCCATGCGATGCTGTGCGGGCTGCTGCCGCGCTTCGAGCCGCACCCGATCAATACTGAATTTCTCGACATCATGAAATCCGGCCGCGCCGCCAAGGGGGTGCCGAAGGGCCTGCAGAGCGCCGTCGTGCATGCGGCCGTATCGATCCTGCCGGTGGCGGTGCGCGAGCGGCTGGAACTGGGATCGGAATATGACCTTACGCCGCGCGGAGCGCGTGTGGTGCGCCTGATGGGTGCCGTAGCGGAACGCATTCCGGTGCCGCAAAGTCCGGCGGGTCAAGCCTGCGCCAGGCTGGGACTTCCGGCGACTTTCTTGTGGAAGAGCCCCGAAAAACAGGCAAGTATGCTGCGCAAGACACAAGAGGGACTGGCCGCTTCACTGGCGCACTGACCCCGGAGGAGCGACAGAGTGAACCTTGACTTCCATCCCGAAGAAGAAGCCTTCCGCGACGAGGTCTGCGCCTTCCTCGATCGCGAACTGACGGCGGACCTGCGCGCCTATGCGGCGCGGATGACCAGCGTCTACAGCGACAAGGAAACGGCGCTGGCCTGGCAGGCCATTCTCGTCAGGCAGGGCTGGGCCGCCCCGTCCTGGCCGGCGGAACATGGCGGCTGCGACTGGAGCGTGGCGCAGCGCTATATCTTCGACGTCGAGATGGCCCGGTCCGGCGCTCCGCCCCTGTCGCCCATGGGCATCGCCATGTGCGGACCGGCCCTGATCGGCTACGGGTCCGAGGCCCAGAAGGCGCATTACCTGCCGCGCATCCTGTCCGGCGAGGATTACTGGTGCCAGGGCTATTCCGAGCCGCATGCCGGGTCCGACCTCGCGCAGCTGACCATGTCGGCCCGGGCGGATGGCGATGATTTCATCTGCAACGGATCGAAGATCTGGACGACGCATGCGCACGAGGCGAACATGATGTTCTGCCTGGTGCGCACCGATGCCAGCGGCAAGCCGCAGCAGGGCATCACCTTCCTGCTGATCGACATGACGGCGCCCGGCGTACGCGTCGACCCGATCACCATGATCTCTTGCGAGCATATCCAGAACGCGGTCTTCTTCGACGATGTGCGGGTGCCGAAGGCGAACGTGGTCGGCAAGGTCAACGAGGGCTGGACGGTGGCGAAATACCTGCTCGAGTTCGAGCGCGGCGGCTCTAGCTACGGCCCGCGCCTGCTGGCGCGCCTGCGGGCGCTGCGCCGCACTGCCGCCGAGGCCGGCATGGGAGCGGACATGGCGACCAGGCTGTCCTGGGCGGAAGCCGATGTCTCGGCGCTCGAAGCGGCCGAACTGATGATGATGTCAGAGCTGGCCGGCGGCGGCTCGCCCGGCCTCAAGGCGTCGATGATGAAGATCCGGGGCACGGAGCTCAGCCAGCACATAACCGAACTCGCGCTCGAGGTGGCTGGCGCGCATGCCGCCCCCTTCCAGCCGCACCATACCCGCCCCGGCGGGCCGGTCGTCAATGCCCCGTCCAATTCGGGCGCGCTGGTCGGCCCGGAGAGCGCCGTCACCGTGGCCGCGAAATACTTCAATGACCGGGCCGGCTCGATCTATGCCGGCTCAAATGAAATCCAGCGCAACATCCTCGCCAAGGCACAGCTGGGCCTTTGATCGCAACACGGAGCAATAATGCCCATACTCGTCCTCTATGAACATCCGCTGTCGCCCTATGCGCAGAAGGTCAAGATTGCGCTGCGGGAAAAGGGCCTGCCTTTCGAGGCGCGCATGCCGGAAGGTATCGGTGCGGGGCACACAAAAGGCGAATTCGCCGATGCCAACCCGCGCCGCGAAGTGCCCGCGCTGATCCACGGCGACACGGCGATCTTCGATTCCACGGTGATCCTCGAGTATATCGAGGACAAGTGGCCGCAGCCGCCGCTGCTGCCCGAGGCACCGGCCGCACGGGCACACGCGCGGCAGATCGAGGACGTGATGGACACGCATTTCGAGGCGATCACATGGGGCCTCGGCGAGCTGCATTTCTTCAGGCGCGGCGACGAGGCGGTCCGCAAGGTGATTGAAGCCAGGGCAGGTCAGCAGATTGCCGGCTTCATGGCCTGGCTGGACGGGAAACTGGATGAGGATGACTGGTTCAGCGGCGATGATTTCGGCCGCGCCGACCTAAGCGTCATTCCCTACCTCAATGCGGCGGACGGGTTCGGCTACACGCCTGTGGCGGGGTCCCGGCTGGATGCCTGGATGGCGCGCGCGAACGGGCGCGACAGCGTCAGCCAGACCGACGCGGAATCGCGCGCTTCGATCACAGGCATGCAGATGGTCAGCGCGGCGGTCGAAGCCGGCCTGTTCAAGCGCCAGTACCGCGACCACCGGCTCGAATGGATGATCAAGTCAGGCGGCATGGACATCGTGCAGGACGGCCTTGCCAAGGGCACGATCCGCTTCACCGATCACTGGGATACCTGAAATCCACAACAATCCGCTCGTGGCGGCAAAGGGAGACACAGAATGCACATCAAGACACGTTTCACGGAAATGTTCGGAATCGAGCACCCGATCGTCCAGGGCGGCATGCAATGGGTCGGCTATGCTGAAATGGTCGCTCCGGTCGCCGAGGCCGGCGCGCTCGGCTTCCTGACGGCGCTCACGCAGCCGACACCGGAAGACCTGGCAAAGGAAATCCAGCGCACCAGGGACATGACCGACAAGCCCTTCGGCGTGAACCTGACCATCCTGCCGGCAATCACGCCGCCGCCCTATGCCGAATACCGCCAGGCCATTATCGAAGGCGGCATCAAGATCGTCGAGACAGCCGGTTACAAGCCGCAGGAGCACGTTGACCATTTCAAGCAGCACGGCATCAAGGTGATCCACAAGTGCACCGCTGTGCGCCATGCGCTTTCGGCGGAACGCATGGGCGTGGATGCGATCTCGATCGATGGGTTCGAATGCGCGGGCCACCCCGGCGAGGATGATATTCCCGCCCTGATCCTGATCCCGGCAGCGGCCAACAAGGTGAAGATCCCGATGCTGGCATCCGGCGGTTTTGCCGATGGCCGCGGCCTGGTTGCCGCCCTCGCGCTTGGCGCTGACGGCATCAACATGGGCACACGCTTCTGCGTGACCAAGGAGGCGCCGATCCATGACAGCTTCAAGGCCCAGATGGTGGCCAATAACGAGCGCGACACGAACCTGATCTTCCGGACGCTGCACAATACGGCGCGCGTGATGAAGAATGCGGTCAGCGACGAAGTGGTCGAGATCGAGCGCAGGGGCGGCGCCAAGTTCGAGGATGTCATCCATCTCGTAGCCGGTGCACGCGGCCGCAAGGCCATGGCCGAGGGCGATGCGGATGGCGGTATCTGGTCGGCCGGCATGGTGCAGGGCCTGATCGACGACATCCCGACCGTCAAGGAGCTGATCGACACGATTATCGCGGACGCCAATGCGATCATCAATGCACGCCTCGCTGCAATGACCAAATAGGAACAGGATGGATATTTGATGGCCTACGAGCAGATCCTTCTGGAAAAGGATGGCCCGGCGGCCATCATCACCCTGAACCGGCCCGAGAAGCTGAACGCGTTCACCGCGCAGCTTGGCCAGGAACTGGCCGATGCGGTAAATGCCTGTGACGCAGACGACGATGTGCGCGGCATCATCCTGACCGGGGCCGGGCGTCACTTCTGCGCAGGCGCCGACATTTCCGACGGCGCCGATGCGTTCGACACAAGGAGCGGCACGGGCGCGAAAAATTTCGGAACGCCGGAACCGGGAAAGCCGCGCGACGGCGCCGGCTTCATCGGCGCGCTCTATAATTGCCGCAAGCCCGTGATCGCCGCCTTTAACGGGGCGGCGGTCGGGGTCGGCCTGACACTGGCGCTGCCAACCGATATCAAGATCGCATCGGACAGGGCGAAGTTCGGCTTTGTGTTTGCCCAGCGCGGCCTTCCGCCGGAAGCGGGAAGCGCCTGGTTCCTGCCGCAGCTGGTCGGCCTGCCGCAGGCGCTGCGCTGGTGCATGACAGGCCGCGTGTTCGGCGCCGAGGAGGCCCTGGCCGGCGGCCTGATCAGCGAGATCCATCCGCCGGAAGACTTGCTGCCCGCAGCCAAGCGCATCGTCGATGAGATTGCCCGCAATTCCGCGCCGGTCTCGGTCGCGCTGGTGCGGCAGTTGCTCTGGCGGTTCGGGCCGACGGCGCATCCGTTTGACCTGCTCAAGGTCGACGGACAATTTGCGCTGACGCTCGGATCCTCGCCGGACGTGAAGGAAGGCGTCACGTCATTCCTCGAGAAACGCGCGCCGCATTTTCCCGGGAAGGTCTCGGCTGACATGCCGGACGGCTATCCCTGGTGGGACGCCGACTAGTCTGGTGCGTGCCCCCCCAAAAAAACGGCCACGATCCCGGAAGGATCGTGGCCGCGATGCCAGGGGAGGAAACGCTTTCCGGTCCTAGAACCGGTACGTGAGAGAGGCACCATAAGTCCGTGGCATGCCTGCGAAACGCAGGACGACGTTGGCGTTCGATGTGATCTGCTGCCAGTAATATTCATCGGTGAGGTTCTGGCCCCACACTGACAGTTCCCAGTTATTGTTTATTGAATAGAGACCGACCGAGCCATTCAGGACGCCGTAGGAGTCGATGTCATAGAGCGGATCATCCGGGTCACCAGCGGTCGAGTCGCTCTGCCAGCGGCCGGATAGCGAGGCACGCAGGCCAAGTTCCGTCGTCATCTGCCGGTCATAGAGCAGCGCGAGGCTGGCCGATGTTTCCGGGCTGTAGAGGAAGGGGTCACCTGCATTGCTGGTTGGCAGGCCGAAGGCATCCGAGGTGTCAAATTCCTTGATTTCGGTCTGCAGCAGCGTCAGGCCGCCCATGGCTGTCAGGTTCTCGCTGATCAGCCAGGTCAGTTCCGCTTCGGCGCCATAGGCCTCCGACTTCGGGACGTTCTGCAGGCGCGAGAGGGCGCGGTAGATCGGGTCCGGGAAGAAGGCCGCGACCTGCTTGTCCTCGTAATCATAGAAGAACAGCGACGCATTGGTCTGGAGGCGCTGGTTGAAGAATTGCGCCTTGATGCCGGTTTCGTAGGCCAGCAGGCTTTCCTGCGTGGCCGGGGCGTTCTGCTCGGATTTCGACGCGGCGTTCACCGGCGTCGAGGCCGACTTGTAGCCCTGGGTCACCGAGGCGAAGAGCAGCATGTTGTCACGTGGTGTCCAGTTGCCGACAACCCGCCAGCTGACATTGTCCTCGTCCGTGTCGGACTCGACCGGCCCGAAGGAGTTGGTGGCAAGGTCATACGTGTTGCAGCCATTCTCGGTGAGCGCAGCCGGCGGAACGGCCAGGCCATACAGCGCCGAGAAGAACACGCGGTTGAAGACGTTGACGTTCGGCTGCATCGACCCATCCACGTCGCCGGAACAGCCCACATATTCCTGGCTGTCCTTGGTGTAGCGAATGCCGGTCGTCAGCGAGAATTCCGGAGTGATTTCCCAGTCGGCATTGGCGAAGATGCTCTGCGTCGTCGACTGGAAATCGCCGGTATCATAATAGGTCTGGAACGAGTTCAGCAGTTCTGCCGCCGTGTAGGGCAGGCCGGTTTCCGGGTCGACGTTCACGGCGGAGACGAGACCGGCGATCTCCGGCGGGAAGCCAAGCGCAGCCGGGTTCACGGTCAGCAGGTAGGCAGCCGTGCTGACGAAGTTGGAGTTGGCGTTGTCACGCAGCAGCGTGCGGTTGCCGTCAGTCGTCTCGTCCTTGCCGTAATAGGCGCCGACCAGCCAGTTGACCCGGCCGGTTTCACCCTCGAGGCGCAGCTCCTGGCTGAAGGATTCGATGTCGCCATCCACGTCCTGCAGCAGGATCTGGTAGGGCACGCCCGACCAGTCGAGAACCGATTCACGCTCCAGCTTGTTGAGGCCGGTGAGCGAGACGAGGCGCATGTCATTTTCGAACGTGTAGTTCACGCCGAGACGGATCGCGCTGAAGCTCGAATCCTCTTCGTGCGGGCCATCAATGCCCTGGCCGGCGCCAATGTCGGCCGAGCGATCCCAATAGGGCGCCCAGTCAGCCTGGGAGGCCTTGGTCGGGGCATTGTTCTGGAGATAGTCGAACAGGCCCGGTGCCAGGAAACCCGATGCCGCCGCGGGACCGGCCGTGCCGGGCACGGTGAAGGTCGGGTCGGTGTTCGGGGTCAGGCCGATGCCCTGCCCGCCGATTGTATCGGATTTGTTGATCCAGCCATTGTAGGAGAGGTTGATGTCCAGATTGTCGGTTGGCTGGAGCGCAAGCGCGGCACGGTAGCCGAGCTTCTCCTTCGTGCCGCGGTCTTCGCCGCGGGTGATTGATTTCTGCCAGCCCTTGTCGCTGTTCTCGCTGCGGATGGCAAAGCGCGCCTGGGCCCGCTCGGAGAGCGGCAGGTTGATCATGCCTTCAAGGTTCCAGGTGTCGTAATTGCCGACATCGGCCGTCACCTGCGCTTCGAATTCGTCGGATGGCTTGTTGGTGACCATGTTGATCAGGCCGGCCGTCGTATTGCGGCCGAACAGCGTGCCCTGCGGGCCCTTGAGGACCTCAACGCGCGAGATGTCGAATACCGGGCCGGAATTCATGAACGGATAGGGATAGGCAACTTCGTCAACATACGTGCCGACGGTCGATGTGGCCGAGAGGTTGATCGTGTTGAAGCCAATACCGCGCAGCGTGTAGGTCGGCACGCCCTGGTAGCTCTGGGACACCGAGAAGCCGGGAACGACGGACTGCAGGTCCTCGACGCTGTCGATCCTGAGCTGTTTCAGCGTGTCTTCGCTGAACGCCTGGATCGCCATGGGCACGTCCTGTGCCGATTCTTCGCGGCGCTGGGCGGTCACGACGATCGACCCGAGCTTGAGCGAGCTATTGTCCGATGCCTGTTCGGCCTCTTCCGTGACGGCGTCCTGTGCCACAGATGGCATCTGGGACGCGAGCGCGAACAGGGACGCGCCCAGCAGGGCATATCGGCGGATTCGTGGCGTCTTGGTCATTAGCATATCTCCTCCCGGCAGTACCCTCTGGATGGGGTCTGTCCAATGGTGGCGACATTCAGAAATCGGCCCTTCCGGGGCAAGCTATCGGAAGTGACAGGGTGGGCCTCACAGGCCGAGCACGAGCTTGGCCATGATATTGCGCTGGACCTCGTTCGAGCCGCCATAGATGGAGCCTGCCCGATTGTTGAGGTAGCGCGGCATCAGGGTGAGCCGGTCCGAAGGGCCGACCGGCGCGATATTGCTGCCCGGCTGGCGTGCCTCGAGCTGGTCGACCCCCGCATAGGCCCCGCCCGCCTCGATGCCGAGCGTGTCGATGCGCTGCATCATTTCGGTGCGCTGGACCTTCAGCATGGACGCCGCAGGCCCCGGATTGGCACCGCTGGAAAGGGCCGCTGACACACGCTGCTCGGTAATCTTGATCGCTTCCAGCCCAATCTCGGCGGCGGCCAGGTCGCGGGCAAAGCCTCCTGCACCGGCCAGCAGGCCATCCCTCGCAGCAAGGGCCCGGATGCGCGCCACCCCGGCTTCGAGACCGGCCGACGAGCCGCCGCCCCGTTCGAATTCGAGCAGGTACTTGGCCACGGTCCAGCCGTCATTTTCGGCACCGAGCCGGCCCGCCTGCGGCACGCGGACATCATCGAAGAAGACCTGGTTGACCTCATGCTCACCGGCCAGCGTGATGATCGGCTCAACCTTGATGCCCGGCAGGTTCATGTCGAGCAGCAGGAACGTGATGCCTTCCTGCGGCTTTCCGTCGAAACGGGTGCGCACGAGGCAGAACATGCGGGTCGCGAAATGCGCATGTGTGGTCCAGATCTTGGTGCCGTTGAGAACATAGGCGTCGCCATCCGCAACGGCCTTGAGGCCGAGACTGGCAAGGTCCGACCCGGAATTCGGTTCGGAATAGCCCTGGCACCAGTAATCCTCGCCCGACAGGATGCGCGGCAGGTAATGCGCCTTCTGTTCCGGCGTGCCATGCCCGATGATGCACGGGCCGACCATGCTGAGCCCCATGGGCGACAGGCCCGGAGCCCCGGCGCGGGCGCATTCGGACGCAAAGATATAGCGCTGCATCTCGCTCCAGCCGGTACCGCCATATTCCACGGGCCAGGCTGGCGCCGCCCAGCCACGCGCATGCAGGATGCGCTGCCAGGGCAGGCTGAATTGCGGCTCGATGAAGACGCTGGTGGTCAGCTTGCCGGCATTTGCCAGTTCCGGCGTCAGGTTGTCGTGGAGGAACGCTCGCACCTCGTCGCGAAAATCGCTATCTTCCTGTGTAAGGTCGAGATTCATCTGGCTCCTCCGGGCGTATGCGGCAATCTTGTCAGTGCTGCCATTCCGACACACTGGCAGTAGCGCGCACACGGATGCAACCTGCTCGATTCGATAGGGTTGATTAAATTGACGAAACCGGCTGATCCAGTGTGCAGGGAAAGTGACATCGCCACGCGGTTGATGGACCTTGCGTACGCCGTGGCGGCCCGGGGCGAAGCGATGGGAATGCCCTATATTGCGGTTAGCGCCGACATTGGCAGCCCCGAACCCATGCAGGATTCGTCCGGCCAGCCGCTCGCGGAAACCCTGTTCAAATGGGTCGACCCTGAACTGGCCTACTGGAAGGACCGCGCCTTTGCGCTGAGGTCAGGATTTGTCCGCGGCGCGCGCACCTGCGCCGAACCCTTCTATTTCGAGAATGGCAAGGTCGGCAGCTGGCGGCATATCGCGGCCCTTGACGGACTTGCAGAGACGATGGACGCCGATGCCTATGGCATCGGGGGAGCCATCATCTCGCCCTGTCACCTGCCGTCGGGCGTCATCGGGGCGATCGTCTGGGCAACGCCTGACCGCTCGCTCGACGTCAGCGCCGTGTTCGCGGCGCATGCGGTGGAACTTCATGTCCTGACGCTGAAACTGATGGCGACCTATCATGACTTCAGGGGCGCCAGCCCGACCGACCTTGCGGTAACGCTCACGCGCCGGGAAACCCAGTGCCTGAAATGGGCGGCAGCAGGCAAGACCGACCATGAGATCGCGACCATTATCGGCATATCGCAGCCGACGGTGCGCTTCCACATTACCAATTCCAGCCGCAAGCTCGGCGTATCGGGGCGCTCGCAGGCCGTGCACCGGGCCACGACGTTGGCTATATTGGCGGCGGGCAGGCCTGAAAGGGGTTTCCTGCGGGCGAATGCGGCCTAACATCAGGCTCAGCCTGCCGAACTGGAGACTGCCATGACCCGACTGCCGAATGACCAGCCCGTGCCGCAAGGCGTGTTCGACCTTTATGATGCCTATTGCCATGGCGCCATGTCGCGCCGGGACTTCTTTGCCGGGCTCGGCAAGTATGCGGTGGGCGGCATGAGCGTCGCCGCGCTCGCTGCCTGCGTCATGCCGGACTACGAGAACGGGCTGCAGACCTCGCCCGATGATTCAGACTTGCGGATCGAGACCCTTGCCTATGACTCGCCGGACGGAGCAGGCACCATGGCCGGCGATCTCGTGCGGCTGAAGTCAGGCCCCGGCAAGCAGCCCGGCGTGATCGTCGTGCACGAAAACCGCGGCCTCAACCCGTACATCAAGGATGTCGCGCGTCGCACGGCGCTTGCCGGATACATTGCGCTTGCACCGGACGCGCTCTATCCGCTCGGCGGCTATCCCGGCAATGATGATGACGGCCGCGAAATGCAGGCGACGCGCGACCGTGACGCCATGCTGCAGGACTTCATGGCCGCGGCAGAGACGCTGCGCGATCATCCTGAATGCAATGGCAAGGTCGCCTGCGTCGGCTTCTGCTTTGGCGGGGCGATCACGAACCTAATGGCGGTGAACCAGCCCTGGCTGTCAGGCGCGGTGCCTTTCTATGGCGGCTGGCCCAGCGAGGAAGATGCCGCGCGGGTCAAGGTGCCGCTGATGATCCATCTCGCCAGCCTCGATGAGCGGGTGAATGCCGGCTGGCCCGCCTATGAGGCGGCGCTGAAGGCAAATGGCGCTGACTACCAGGCCTTCATGTACGAGGGCGTGAACCACGGCTTCCACAATGACACCACGCCGCGCTATGACGCGGCCGCCGCGGAACTCGCCTGGTCACGCACGCTGGATTTCTTCAAGGCGAAAATGGCCTGAATTCGGCGTGATCGGTTGAAGCCTGGGCCCTCGCTGGCGCTTCGGGCATTTCAAGCCTCAATTTGATCCTCGATCAAATTGTGCGCCGCAGGCGCACCCGCGTGAAATGGTGGGCGGTACAAGGTTCGAACTTGTGACCCCTACGATGTCAACGTAGTGCTCTACCACTGAGCTAACCGCCCGATCCATCGGGAAGCGGCGGTAATGGCGAATCCAGCCCGCCACGTCAAGATGGTTTAGGCGGCCATTACCTTGTCGACCTCGTCGACGATCTCGCGCAGGTGGAACGGCTTGGACAGGACTTTCGCACCCGCCGGTGTCGGCGCGCCGGAAGACAGCGCCACGGCGGCAAAACCTGTAATGAAAACAATCTTCATTGCCGGATCGAGCTCGGCGCCGCGGCGCGCCAGTTCAATCCCGTCCAGCCCCGGCATGACAATGTCAGTCAGCAGGAGGTCGAAGACCTCGCGCTCAAGGGCATGCAGGGCGGTTTCGCCGTCCGCATAATCCTGAATCTCGTGACCTGCCCGGCGCAGCGCAGCGGCCAGGAATGTGCGCATCGAGTCGTCATCTTCTGCGAGAAGGATCTTGGTCACGCTCGCCCCCTTGAATACCAATGTTTGATTTAAGACATAAACAGCTGATCCGGTAAATCAGGCGTGAATGGAGACGCGATTTCCCATGTCTTTTTTCAATTGGCCCTGAAAAAGCTTGACCTTCAGACGAACAGACAAACCATGGGTGTCATGAGCAGCGCCTTTCCCCTGACGGACCTCGACGCATGTGGGTCTGCAACATCTGTTGTGTATGAGACGCCCTATACACTGGCCATGCCGATTGGTCCGGCCCAGCCCGTCCTGTTCACCTCGCCCCATTCGGGAAATGTCTACCCTGCGCCCATGCAGGCGGCGCTTTGCGTGCCGCTGATTGACATACGCCGTACCGAGGATGCGTTTGTCGAGGAATTGTTTGCCGAGGCTCCCATCCTTGGCGCAACGCTCATGGCCGCGCGCTATGGCCGGTCGGTGGCCGATCTCAACCGGGATCCGCGAGAGCTCGATGCGACCATGTTCAGCGACGGCCTGCCGCGCGCCAGCGGCGTTCCCACGGCACGCGTCGATGCCGGTCTTGGCGCCCTGCCCCGCGTGGCGGCGCGCGGTGAGCCCATCTATGCCCGCCGGCTGACCCGCGCCGAAGGGGAAGCCCGGCTCTTCCATGTGCACGACGCCTATCATGACCGCCTCGGGCTGGAGCTGGCCGCCCTGCGCGAAACCCATGGCGCTGCCCTGCTGATTGACTGCCATTCCATGCCCTCGGTGCAGCCCGGGCGGCGCCAGCTGGCCGATATTGTGCTGGGAGACCGGTTCGGATCGAGCTGCGATCCGAGGCTGACCGGGCGGGTTGAGCGCGCCTTTCGCGCCCAGGGCCTGAGCGTCGCCCGCAACGCGCCCTATGCCGGGGGCTATACGACACGGCGTTACGGGCGCCCGAAGCGCCAGATCCACGCCTTGCAGATCGAAATCAATCGCGGCCTGTACATGGACGAACATGCCATCACGCGATCGGACAGATTTGCTGAGATAAGAGCCATCATTACAGATGTGACCTCTCATATCGTCGAGATCGCCCGTCTCCTCGGCCGCGGCTGAGCCCTTGATCAAAAAAAAGGGCCGCACCCGAAGGTGCGGCCAAAGTCAAAGGGAGGAAACGCCAGAGGCGTCTGCACCGAAGTGCAAGACCAGAAATATGTTGCGGTGCACAAATAAGCAAGCGCAGGAATGTCGCACGTGTGCGATTAACCTCAACTGCCCGCATTTTGGGCACAGAAACCCCCTCCGGCACAGTGATTGCGTAGGACTTGCTCGAAATTCCTGTTTTGGGACGTGAATCGTCCTGCTGTAGTTTGGAGTAAGAAATGGCTGACGAAACAGATCTGCACGTGGGCAAGCGCCTTCGCCGCCGCCGCCGGCTGCTGGGCATGACCCAGCAGGACCTTGCCAGCCAGGTGGGCGTACGGTTCCAGCAAATCCAGAAGTACGAGTGCGGTGCCAATCGCATTACCTCCTCGCGGCTCTACGAACTGTCGCGCGCGCTGAGCGTATCGGTCCAGTATTTCTTCGACGGGATCCCGGCGGCCGATGCCCCGGACGCGGCCAATGATGCCGAGCACATGGAAGGCGACATCCTTTCGCAGAAGGAAACGCTGGAACTGGTGCGGGCCTATTACCGCCTCGGCGAACGCCCGCGCCGCCGCCTGCTTGAGCTGGCCAAGGCGCTGGAAGGCGACCAGTCGAGCCACGGCGCCGCTTGACGCCCGGCCCCCGGCATGGCTAGCCCTGCCGGATGCCAGACGGAATAATCCTTGAAGATGAGCTCGCCCTTGCCGGGCAGCTCGCAGATGCGGCCTGGACAGCCATCCGGCCGCATTTTCGTGCGCTGAATACGGTCGACAACAAGGCGCAGACGCCCGCGCCCGCCCCGTCCGCGAATCTTCCCAAGCCCGGCGACCGGCCCGCCATCCCGGCACGGCCGGAATTTGATCCCGTCACGGAAGGCGACCGCGCTGCGGAACGCGCAATTCGCGCCATATTGCAGGCCGAACGGCCGCATCATGGGGTGACCGGCGAGGAATATCCTGAAACGCCCTCCAGCAGCGGCTACCGCTGGCTGATCGACCCGATTGACGGCACACGGGCCTTCGTCGCGGGCCTGCCAGTATGGACCACATTGATTTCGCTGGTGGGCCCGGATGACGTCCCGATCATCGGGATCATCGACCAGCCTGTCCTGAGCGAACGCTATGTCGGCTGGCCGGGCGGCGCAGAACTCCAGACACCCGGTGCGCGAACCCCCATCCGCGTATCCGCCTGCAACGATCTTCGCCAGGCAATGATTGCCACAACTGACCCCTTCATCCTGAACCCGGCCGAGCAAGGCGCATGGGCGCACCTGCGCGCAACCGCCCGCATCAGCCGCTATGGCCTAGATGCATACGCCTATGCGCGCCTCGCGGCCGGCACGATCGACCTTGTCGCGGAAACCGGCCTGAAAGCCTGGGACGTCGCCGCCCTCATCCCGGTCGTGCGCGGCGCAGGCGGCCTCACGACGGACTGGCGCGGGAATGCGCCCAAACTTGGCGGCCAGATTGTCTGCGCCTCCAGTGAGGGCGTGCTGGAACAGGCCCTGCTGGCCCTGCGCCGCTCGGCCACGCTGGCCTGACAGGCGCATGCAAAAAGACCGGCCCCGAAGGACCGGCCCATTTGCGCAGGTAGCCAAATTGATCAGCCGTAATGCGTGGTCATCGACGTGCGGAACTGCGGGTCGGCAAAATCCGGCCATTTGTCCTTGTCGAAGCCGGGCGCGTTTTTCAGCCGGTCCTTCTCGACATTGAGGACCATGTGCTTGTTCTCGCGGTCAACGCTGAGGCGATTGAAGGGAACGGCGAAATACTTGTCGCCCATGCCGAGAAAGCCGCCAAAGCTAAGTACGGCATATTCGATCTGGCCGCTGCCGGTATCGACCATGAGGTCCTCAATCTTGCCGAGATCCTCGCCTTGCGCGTTGTGAACCGAGTCTCCGTTGATCGAAGAAGCGGACAATAGGGAATGTGTCATGGCGTTTCCTTTCCTTGTAACCGTCATGAAAAGGAAATGCGCGGCACCGCGACAATGTTCCACGCGCGCGAGCTAAAATTACGGAGAGGTGATGAGCCCCTCCCGGTAGCGCCGGCTGCCCATGATCACACGGCCATCGTCAAGGGTGATGTCCAGGTCGCCCGAGGCGCGCGGCTTCAAGGCGGCGATGTGCGCCCTGTTGACCAGCCGCGAGCGGTGCACCCGCACGAAACCGTGCTCGCTGAGGTGCGCCTCCCAGGCCGCCAGCGTGCCGCGTACCAGGTGCACCCGGTCTGCCGTCTGGAACTGGACATAATTGCCAGCGGATTCGACGAGGAAAATCGCTGCCGGCGGCAGGAAGACGGCCGTGCTGCCATCCCGGATCGCGATGCGTGACGGGTCGCTGGAAGCAGGCTGCGACGTGCCCCCGAATCGCTCGAATGCCCAGAATACGGCGGCGATAATGGCATAGGAAATGACGTCCTTGCGCCATTCATAGAGCAGCGGCATCAGCACGCCGTCATCGAAAAAGCCGTAGCGCCGGCCCAACAGGCTGAACACCATGGTACGCAGCAGCGCCATGCCGCCAACATGGATGAGGGAAATCAGGATTGTCATGCCGGCATGGAAAAGCGCGAAGCGGACCCAGGCGCCATTCCTGGGCGGCACCCTGCGGATGCCAAGGCCGATCAATGGCGCCAGCGCCACCCAGAGGACATAGCTCGTCGCCTCCAGCGTGAAGGCCCCGCCGATATCCGGCGTACCGCCGCCGCGCGAGTCGTCGATGATGTTGCTCGTCGCATTGACGAAGAGATTGACGAGGCCGAGGGCGATCACCGACAGCCAGGGCCAGAGCCATATGGCCCGGTCACCGCTCGTCACGCCTGGCCTACCGCTCGTCACACGTCTGTCCCCGCTTGTCCCGCCCAGCCACCGCCAGCGTCGCCACGATAGCGTGGTCCGCCGGTTCGGCAAAGAAAAGGAAATACGCGAAGGAGATACACCATGACCGAACGGCGATACGACCTCGACTGGCTGCGCATCGGCGCATTCGTCCTGCTGATATTCTACCATATCGGCATGTTCTATGTGACCTGGGACTTCCATGTGAAGTCGAGCCGGGCGAGTGACCTGATCGAACCGCTGATGAGGCTCTCAAACCCGTGGCGCCTGACCCTGCTATTCCTGATCTCGGGTGTCGCGACGCGGTTCATGGCCGACAAGATGAGCGCAGGCAGCCTGTTTCGCACGCGCATGGGGCGGCTCTGGCCGCCGCTCCTGCTGGCCGTGTTCGTGATCGTGCCGCCGCAGACCTATTATGAAGTCGTCGAGGCGATGCAGGCGCACACGCTGCCGCCGGGCCCCTGGCTGGACGATTTCTACCGCAAATACGTCACCGCCTCAGGCCACTGGTGCGACGCGGACGGCTGCATCTTCACGCCGACCTACAATCACATGTGGTTCGTGGTGTACCTGATCCTCTACACGATCGCGCTTCTGCCCCTGATCCCGCTGATCCGGCGCCTGCCCGCGCGGATGAGCCAGCTGATTGCCGGACCCGGCCTGATCCTGACGCCGTTCCTGTTCCTGTCTGTCACACGGGTGACCCTGTTCCCGGTCTTCGGCGAAACGCACGACTTCCGGGCCGACTGGTATGCGCATCTCCTCTATTTCTCGACCTTCCTGTTCGGCTTTGCGATTGCCCGGCATGCGCCGTTTTTTGCGGCCTGCGTCAGATGGCGCTGGGCCGCAGCGGCCATGATGCTGCTCTCCTGGGCCGCGCTGATGGTCTATTACCGCGCCTGGTCCGGCGAAACCGCGCCGCCGGAAGCCCTGCGCAATCTGTTTCGCTGCGTGCGGGAACTGCAGGCCTGGACGGCCATCGTGGCGGCGGTCGGCTTTGCCCACCATCACCTGCGTGAACGAGACGGCCCGGTGCGGCGCGCCCTGACGGCGGCGGTGTTTCCCTTCTATCTGGTTCACCAGACAATCATCGTGGCGGCAGGGCATCATCTCGACGCGCTGCGACTGCCGCTGGCGCTGGAAGCCACGCTGCTGATCGGGGCGACCTTTGCCGGTTGCTGGCTGTTCTACGATATCGGGCGGCGGATCCCGTTGCTGCGGATATGGATTGGCTTGCCTTCACGCCCCAGGACAGGTGACGCGCCTATGGCCCCGTCACTTCAAGTCCCTGTTCGCGAAGGATCGCAATGACGCTGTCGTCGCCCGCCAGGTGGCCCGCGCCTACGGCAATGAGGCGCGTTCCGGGCGCGTCCAGCATGGCCGCGATCTTGGGCGCCCAGATCTCGTTGCGATCCTTCAGGAGGGCGTCATAGATCGCGTCTGAGCCCATCATTTCGGGATTGGCCAGCAGCACGCCGAGCCCGTTCACATCGCCATCGGCCCACTCATCGACAAGGGTGTCCAGCATGTCTGCGCCCTCGTCGATGGATTCGGCCGAACTGATCAGGAAATCGACCTGCACATCGTCCGGCAGGCTGGCGAGCCGTCCGAGCTGTTCATCCACGGTCTCGAGATAGGCGAAGGCCTTGCCGTCGGCCCGGCCCTCAGCCATCAGCACCTGCTCGACACCGGAATTGGGATCGAAACCATCCTTCTGCATCTGCATGACGGACAGGTTGATGGCCGCAAACCAGGGCCGCATGTTCTGCACCGCGCCCAGCGGCAGACCGACATAATCAAGCGCCGCCTGAAGCTCGAGCTTCTCGGATTCATCCAGCAGGTTGGTCAACTGGCCGCCATTGGCAAACAGGCCCTTCTCGCGGACAAATTTCATCATTTCCGCGCCAGCCTCCGGGCTCGACACATCGGCCTCGAACACCAGCGTGTCGGCCGCCTCGATCGCAGCGTCGATCTCATCGCTCCGCCACGCAAGGCCCGGCCGCAGGAGGTGAACCGTGCCCATGATGTAAAGCGTCGTGTCCTCGTCCGAAACGGCCCAGACAGCAGGCGTTCCGGGACCGCGAGAGGCCTTGGCCGCTGCCAGCGCCGCCTCGGCGGCCGCGTCCTGCTCGGCCTTTGCGGCAGCAGCCTCTGCGGCAATCGAAGCGGCATCGGGCGCCTTCTCCTTGCAGGCGGTCGGGCCGATCAGCGCGAGGCCGATGACCAGGGACAGGGCAAAGCCGGATATGCGCATCTGGACGTTCCTTATTCGAGCCTGACCTAGCTACCGCAATTTCCCGCAGGCGCAAACGACACGGGCGCCTTTCACCGTTGCGCC